>JAHHGS010000083.1 GCA_019359715.1 Aphanocapsa sp. GSE-SYN-MK-11-07L
TGTCACCTTTGCTGAAGATGATTGTCGCGTGCGTTCTCTCCACGCTCCTCACAACTTGGCTTTGCTCAGACGCTTGGCTCTCAATGCCCTCAATTGTGAATCTTCCTGGAAGCGCAGCCTCAAACAAAAGGCTAAGCGGGCGGCGATGGATGATAGCTATATGCTCAAGGTTCTGGCATCCGTGCTTCCACAATCGGCTCGAAATCTAGAACCTAGCTGTCAA
Source organism: Aphanocapsa sp. GSE-SYN-MK-11-07L (assembly GCA_019359715.1). Lineage (GTDB taxonomy): Bacteria > Cyanobacteriota > Cyanobacteriia > Thermosynechococcales > Thermosynechococcaceae > JAHHGS01. The sequence goes on from JAHHGS010000083.1 coordinate 224, forward strand.
TAGGGTTTGAGATGCGCTTACCCTGTTTAGGACAATTATATCATCTATAACTATAACTATATCTAAGACTGTCTAGAAATTAGTCTCTAAGTGTATAGGTAAATTTAACTTGCAACTACTTACCCAACGAAACAAGTTAAACCTTCTATATGAAAAATTGATTGAAGAAGAATTGGAAACTTCACAGGTTTAGTTAGTAAAAAAACTGGCTACCAAGGTAACAATCCTCAATTTTTTCATGTATTCTACCTCAGGAGTTTTTTCATGTGTTCTACCTCAAGGGTTAATGAAGTGGCTGAATCTATTGTTTCAGAAACTCAAGATCCAACATTTCCGATTGACAAAAATCTACTCCAACCAGAGTTTATTGAAATAGAACCAGGTTTTAGACCCCAACCCTCAAAGCCAGACGATATCAGCGCGGAGGTTAGGCTGTGTATTCAACAACGGTGGAGTCATGAAAGACTGGAATCTGCGCTGCAAGACTCACTTTGGCATGGTGACAAGTTTAAGATTCCGTCGTTAGTGTTTGTCAATGGTCAACAAATCCCTTCCTATTCTGTCAAGCATAACTATCCGCTGAGTCAAATCGACAAGATTGAGCATGAAATCCTGGAGCGAATTCAACAGGAAGAACAGGCGGCGGCTGAACGGAACCCAGAGATAAATTTTAGTGGCAGATGGTTAATGCTCAGGCCTGGAGAATCCGCGACTGAGGGGTTGGGTTTTAAGGTCGCACTGCCTAACCTGAGTTTACTAGGATCTTTTGTCGCTAAATATCGGATCTGTAGCTGTGGTGATTTTGGCACTCAGTACGGCATTAATATTACCGATATGTCTAGCCTCATCAGCTCTGAGGATGAAGACGAGATCAGAGTCAATCTAAAAAATAATAGCAATGACCTGCACTTGATCTTGCATGGCTCTACGGTGGCGCAAGGAATGATAGCGATCGACATTGTCCCCCTCCCTGACTAATGCATAAATCGGTACGACCTCTATTTGATATTGCTAGGAAGCAATGGGGAAAACATATTGATTCAAGTCAATTCCCATTAGCTCAAAGATGGACTCGACAAATCTTTGGCATTGCCGTCCGGCTAGACGGTAGATCGCTTTCAGCGTCACCATTGTTGAGATGGCAAGGTCGCTGTAGTAACGGGAGGCATTGAAGCTGACTTAGCAGACCAGAAAGCTGAGTACGATCGTTACTCAGTTCGCTAAGACAAAGGCTGACCAACCTGCTCACGGCCGTGGGGTTTGAGTAACTGGGCGAGATCGGGGCCGACGGGAATAATACCGCCCGGATTTAACGGAAACAGATTCCCAAAATAATCTCGCTTGACGGCTTCTAAGTTACAGGTGTCTGCAACTCCAGGTAGTTGATAGAGGTCTTGCAGATATGGGCCTAAGTTTTTGTAATCCTGAATTCGCTGCCGATTGCATTTGAACAGGCTGTAATAGACAATATCAAACCGAAACAGGGTTGTGAATAAGCGCACATCTGCCAGGGTAGGCTGACTGCCGCAGAGGTAGCGGCTTGTCTCTAAACAGGAGTCAATTTGATCAAGGGTTTCAAACAGTTCCCGGTAGGCTTGCTCATAGGCGGTTTGGGTTTGGGCAAAACCACAGCGATAGACGCCATTGTTGACAGCGGGGTAGATTTTCTGATTCCACTGTTCAATTTGCGATCGCAACTGCTCTGGATAAAGGTCTAGGGTTGGATGTTTGGCAACGGCATTAAAGGCTGAATTGAGAGTGACAATAATCTCCGAACTCTCATTGTTGACAATGCTGTTTGTTTCTTGATCCCACAGCACTGGCACCGTGCAGCGTCCGACATAGCCTGGCTCTGCCAGTTCATAGACTTGGCGCAGGGTGCGACAACCCGCTTCCGGTTGGGTCAGCACCCAGCCCCCATCTTCCGGCGATGGCACAACGATCGAGACGGCGATCGCGTCTTCTAAACCCTTCAGCGTGCGGACAACCAAGGTACGGTGGGCCCAAGGACAGCCCAAGCCAACGTAGAGTTTATAGCGCCCTGAAACTGGCGGGTAAGGGTGGCCCGGCTCAGCGCTCGCTCTAAATTGGCTAACTGGGCGAACATAGGCCCCTTGAGCATCACGAGGAGCCATTTGCGACATCATTGTCTGCCACATTGTTGTCCAGACCCGCCGAACGAGGCTAATCATGAATTTTGGCGGCAGTGACTTGCCCTTTTTCGGCTTGGGGGGTGGACTAGCTACCGTCGATGAAGTGGCTTGAGACATCGCTTCAGACCCGATAAATCTACCTATCAGTTAGCATAGCCTGCTCGCTGAGGCGGGCAAAATATTGAGCGAAATTGTAGCCCTGGTAGCCTGAAGCAGCCCAAAAATCGGCTAAAACAGAGTTGATAAGCGGATTAATCGGTGATTAAGCACTGTAAGGAGAACGGTAATGACAAACGATGGCTCGAAAGACCTCAAGCAAGGGTTAACCGGAGCGATTGTGCTCGGCGTTGTCTTGATTTTAGTTGGCGTTGCCGCGATCGCCTTTCCGCTGGCCGCAACCTTGGTGGCAGAAACTTGGGTCGCAATTATTTTGGCGATCGCTGGCGTGACCAAGTTAATTTATGCCTGGCAAACTCGCGGTGAAGGCTTTATTTGGAAGCTTTTGCTGAGCCTGCTCTACATTGGGACTGGACTAGTGCTGTGGCTATACCCGCTGCAAGGGGTGCTGACGCTGACCCTCGTATTAGGCATATTCTTGCTGACCGAAGGCATCATGGAAATCATTCTGGGCTTCCAGTTGCGCCCAACCCCCAATTGGGGATGGGTGGTTGGCAATGGCATCATCACGCTGATTTTGGGCGGCATGATTGGGTTTGAATGGCCCCTAGATGCACCTTGGCTACTGGGGACGCTGTTAGGGATCAGCATTTTGTCAACGGGTGTATCGAGAGTAATGCTGGCCTGGGTTGCCCGCTCTACCCTGACCCAAGCTTGAGGCGGTCTGATCGCGCCCATCAATACGGAAACAAGGCAGACTATGAGTTACATTTACGGCGACTTTGATCTTGCTGGCTTCTGGCAGGAGTCAGACTATGCCAGCAAAGAGTATGTGGGAGAGCCTCTCACCGATGAATTGTTAACCACTGTTGAGAGGGAGTTGGGCTATCGGCTACCCAGGGCCTATGTTGAACTGATGAAAGTTCAAAATGGCGGTATTCCCGTCAAGAAAAATCATCGTACGCAAGCAGCAACCTCTTGGGCGGAGGATCACATTGCCATCGCAGGCATTTATGGAATTAACAAAAGCAAGCCATCTTCATTAGGAGGTGAGTCCGGCAGTCAGTTCCGGATCGACCTCTGGGAGTACCCACCCATTGGGGTCTACTTCTGCGACTGCCCTTCGGCTGGTCACGACATGATTTGTCTCGATTACCGCTCTTGCGGCCCGGATGGAGAACCACAAGTTGTGCATGTCGATCAAGAGTGTGATTTCAAAATCACCTTTGTTGCTGAAACCTTTGAGCAGTTTATTCGAGGACTCGAACCAGACGAAAACTTTGACTAATCATCTTGGCGGGGAAACCAGGCAATCATCTCTTTGTCAGGGCAATTGGGTTGTTCTTTGGTTACGCCGTAGGGGTGCATGGCGCAAACCAAAAAGCTATCGCCGTAGGCTTGCCCATGATAAAACTGACAGCCTGTACAGGCAGGCTGATCCGCTAAAACAGGATGAATGATTTGCATAAAGGGTTGAGCAGCTTCTTCTACGGCCGCGTCAGCTTCTAAACAAAGATCTACGATCGGGGCGATCGCTGTTTCAACTGCGGCATCGATTTCGTAAATTGCTTCTTCGATCGCGTCTGCCAGGCGATCGGCAAATTGCTCTGACTGTTGGAGGGTTTCTTCAACTTGTTGCAGGGTATCCTCAACAAACTGAGAGAATTGTTTCTGCCAAGATTCCATAAAAAACTTAGACCTAACTGCTAGGGAATACTAAGCAAGCAATTCTTGATCTGCTAAGCCGGTGACTGAGGCGAGTCATCATCGTCAGCAACTAAAATTTCAATCTGGCGGGGCGGCTGGGGGGGCGGCGCAGTTGGAGGCTTTCCTGTTTTAACCCAAGTATCAACCCACTGCCGCGACTCTTCGGCGGTCAGTTCGCCGCGCTTGACCAGTTCGGCTGCCACGTCTTGAGCTTGAGCTTGCAGTTCGGTTACCTTTTCAGCGGCTTTTTCACCCGCGTAAGAGGCGAGTCCAACTCCCAAATAAAAGGCTTTTGTCGCCAAATCTGTCAGGTCAGCCATGATGTACCCAGCTCCCAAAATCAAGGGACCCGGAGACCACGCCTATTACAAGCATCCCGTATTGCTGCTACTTTCCAGTCCTGACAAGATTTGGGCGTTGTAATCGCATGGATCCAGGTCTTGTTTTTCAGTTTAACATTGGGCACTTGATAATGGCGGGATGTTTTTTAACCTGTCCCAGACGGTTCAAAATCATGACAAACTTGAGGACAAGCGTTCGTTGCGATCGATAAGGGAGCACCATGAGTCAGGAGCCACCTCAACCCCAAGAACCACAGCCGCCCTCAGAGCCAGCTAAACCGCAGGTCAAGTCCTCGACGATTCGCCAAAAATTGGCTCAGGTGTGGCAAACAGCGCAGCCTGTCTTAGTGCAGCTCAGCATTGGCTTGCTGGGGACAATCATCCCAGTCTTGCAGTCCGCTCAAACCAAACTAGAGGGAGCTGCGACTGAGCTACCGCCGCCTGATGCCAGAGTCGAAAACATATTGACCCGCCTGCGATCGCTGCTGACCCGACTCTGGGAGCTGTGGAAAGGACTACTGCAAGGAGTGCGATCGCGGCTGCCGCAATCCTGGCAGCAAAAGCTACAAGGGTGGTCTGAACCGGCCTTGACGAGCGCGATCGCTGGGATTGTGCTGCTGGTGCTGTGGACAACCTCAGCTCTAAATCCAGAGCCAGTTCCACCGCCTAAAATTGCTGCCCGCCCCTCAGTACCAGCGATTAAAGCCCCAGCACCCATCAAACCAGTACCGTCCGTTCAACCCACTCTCAAGCCAACGCCACCTGTCAAACCTGCCGTTAAGCCAGAGCTACCGAAAGGTGAATCCTCACCGATCGCCGACTTGCCAGTTCAGCCCCCCGTAGTCCCAGCCCCGAAACCCACCCCCGTTGCTTCTCCTAGCCCCAAACCAGCACCAAGCCCTCAGCCGAAAGCTGCGCCATCTCCACCTCCAGCCGTCGTTAAGCTGACACCAGAACAAGCCTTGATTGCTGATGTGCAAAGCCAGGTTTCCGGGATTGCCGATCGCTACAGTCAAGGCTTAAGTCAATCTGTGCAGCCCAATTTTGTCGGCAGTCGCCTCCGGCTTCAGCTTGCGGATGACTGGTACGATCTGAAGCCCGCTCAGCAGGATGATTTAGCCCAAGAAGTCTGGCAGCGGAGCCGTGCCCTTGACTTTAGTCGGTTAGAAATTTTAGATCGGCAACAGCATTTGCTGGCTCGTAATCCTGTGGTTGGCGATCAGGTGATTATTTTGCAGCGCCAGCCATTGTGACAGACTCGCGATCAGCAATCTGATCTTTCCTGCCCTCTGCCTCTTAACCCTCTAACCCCCATTGATCGAAGCTATCTTATTGGCGATCGATAGAGCTAATTTCCAGTCTTCTGTGCGTCAAAAAACTTTTGCATCACCCTGATTTGGTAAGGATCAGGGTCGGCGACAGCGTGACAATTTTTGACAAATTGAATTGCCTCTCGTAAGGGCAGGCGCTTTTGATGAACCAGATAGGCCGCGCAAACAGAGGGCGATCGCCCAATTCCAGCCATACAGTGGACGTACATAATCTGTCCCGTTTGCCGCCAAGCGGTCAAAATTTCTAGAGCTTCCGCAAAATGGTCAGGATCAGGAATCCCACCTGTATAGCCGTCAGGAATGGCGATCCGGTGCCAGAGAAATTGACTCGATACTTCGGCTGGCACCGCTAATTCTGCTTCTTCGTTCAGGCAAAGAATGGCTGTAACCCCGATCGTTTTAAGCTTTGCGGCTGAGGCTGCATTTTTAGGGAAAGAACCCACCGCCAGTTCTTGAGGCAAAATCCAAGCAAACCGGATCGACATGACAACTCTTCAGGGTGAGGGTGATGACTATACGAGTTTATCTGCTATCTAGATCATCTTCAGCTTTGTCGCGATCGCCATGTCTCTAAATTCTGAATTGTCAAAACTTGCCATAACAAGAAATTTTGTTGCTGTAGGATAGATTTTGCTGACTGTTACCTTATCGCTACAACACTTATGAAATCATCGAATACCGTTTGGCATCAGGCCACGATTACCCGCCAACAGCGAGAAACCCTGAATGGTCATCGCAGCGTGATTCTTTGGTTCACGGGGCTATCGGGGTCAGGTAAATCTACCTTGTCCCATGCGGTGGAAGACAGCCTGCACGAGCGGGGCTGCCGGACGTTTGTGATTGATGGTGACAATGTTCGGCACGGGCTGTGCGCCGACTTGGGCTTTTCCGATCAAGACCGGGTAGAGAATATCCGCCGCGTGGGGGAAGTGGCCAAGCTGTTTACAGAAGCGGGGGTGATTACCCTAACCGCTTTTATTTCGCCCTTTAGAGTCGATCGCGATCGTGTCCGTAACCTAGTACCAGCGGGTGATTTTATTGAGATTTACTGCGATTGTCCGCTGGAAATTTGCGAACAGCGGGATATCAAAGGCCTCTACAAGCGGGCCAGAGCGGGAGAAATTAAAGACTTTACCGGCATTTCTTCTCCCTATGAAGCCCCCCAAACTCCTGAGTTAGTTGTTCAAACTGGGACTGAATCTCTAGAAGCCTGCGTAACAGAGGTGCTGACCCTGCTAGTGAACAAAGGGATTCTGCCCAGTTAGCCCTCACGCCTGCACTCAACATGAGCGATCATAAATTTGACCCCAATCAAATCGCCGTTCAACATCTGCAACGGTGCAACAATCAAATCAATGGTTACTGGGATGAAGATGAATTTTGTGAAGTTATTACTTTTAACAAGAAGCTTGAGCCAGAGCTGCTGAGTAGTTCCTTGGGCATCTCATCAGTTGAGGCGGAAAATGCACACTGGCTAAGCCTTAAATTTGCTCTGACTATTAATCCAAACGTGCAGGATTTGCCTGATTTACTTCCTAATCAAGAGAAAGAAACATTAGGAGAGTTAACTCTGGTTCTAGATGAGAATTTAAAAGTTGTAGACGAAAATTGGTTAATTGATCTAAACTCCCCGCATGTTTGGGCTAAATCATGAATCAATCCATGAACAGCGATCGCCCGTTAACTTTTCTGACGAGTTGAAACATCACTAGCCTGCTTTGCTTCAGAGCTACTAGGCTCAAGATACAGACTGAGTTCTACTACAACTCCGATCCTGTACAGAAATAATGATGTTGAAACGGTCAGCCTGGATTAGTTTATTCACGCCCTTACTGTTGGGCTTGGGGGGATGCAACGCTGATTCCACCGATCGCCCAGGCACCCTTCAGGTTTGGGTGCATGCTGGGCAAGCGGCTGAGCGGCAGACGATTGAACAGCAGGTCAAACGCTTCAATGCCGCTCAGGCAGCCAAGACTAAAGTTGAACTCACCTTCATTCCAGAAGGGTCTTACAATGCCCAAATTCAAGCAGCGGCCCTGTCTAAAGATTTGCCTGATGTATTGGAATTTGATGGGCCGTTTGTCTACAACTATGTCTGGCAGCAAAACTTAATTCCGATTGATCATCTAATTTCAGATCAGGTGCGGCAAGATTTACTGCCTTCCATCCTCAAGCAGGGCACCTACAAGGGTCGTCTTTATTCGGTTGGCACCTACGATTCAGGCTTAGGCTTATATGCTCGCCCTAGCCGCTTAAAAGCCGCTGGAGTGCGGATTCCGACTGGCAATCAGAATGCTTGGACAGCGGCAGAGTTTCAACAGGTGTTGGCGGCTCTGGCCAAGCAAGATGGCGATCGGCAAGTGCTTGACCTGAAGCTGAACAATCGCGGCGAGTGGCTAACCTATGGATTTTCCCCGCTGATTCAATCGGCGGGCGGAGATTTGATTCGCCGCAGTGACTATCAATCAGCGGACGGTAGTTTGAACAGCCCAGCGGCAGCAGCGGCCATGCAGCAGCTCCAGGATTGGGTTAAGCAAGGCTATGTTGATCCCAATATTGACGATGCCGCTTTTACCAGCGGCCGGGTTGCCCTCTCCTGGGTGGGGCACTGGGTTTATCAAGACTATGCCAAGGCAGTTGGGCAGGACTTAGTCATACTGCCCCTGCCTAATTTTGGTCGAGGCTCAAAAACCAGCCAGGGGTCTTGGAACTGGGGCATCACAACCCGTTGCCAAGACCCGAAAGCCGCTATGAGGTTTTTAGAATTCTTGCTTCAGCCCGACCAAGTGTTGGCAATGGCCAATGCGAATGGCGCTGTACCGGGGACGAAACGGGCGATCGCTCGCTCTAAGCTTTACGCCGAAGGTGGCCCCCTGCGCCTATTTGCAACTCAACTGCTCGCCGGACAGACGGTTCCCCGTCCCCAAACCCCCGCATATCCGGTGATTACCTCTGCTTTTCAGGAAGCCTTCACCAATATTCGGAATGGGCTACCTGTTAAAACGGCTTTAGATAAAGCTGTCACCGAGATCGACCTCGATATTCAAGACAACCAAGGCTACCCAAATGTTACTTCTGTCTCCCGTCAATAGGGCATGGTTTAAAAATGTTTCCGACTTCGTTGTTAATTGCTTCCGCCCCCTAAATCCCCCAGAATTGGGGGACTTCCGAACCATTCAAAGTCCCCCAGAATTTGGGGGTTGGGGGGCTTTTAAAGATTTTAAGTCACACCTTATATCTAGCTGATTGATGCCCCAGACTCCCCGCTTAAAAGACGATACCCAGATCGCTCTAGGGATGGCAGCCCCCGCCTTGATTGGGTTGTTTCTGTTTGTGCTGCTGCCGTTTGCCTTGGCGGTGGTGCTTTCATTTACCAACCTTAGACTGGGTTCACCCCTGCCCACCCAGTTTTTGGGCTTGGAACAATATCGGCGGATTTGGCTTGATCCGAGCTTTCGTCATGCCTTGCTCAACAACAGCCTGTTTGCGATCGTCGTTGTGCCTGTTCAGACTGCTCTGGCCCTAGGGTTAGCCTTGCTGCTGAATCGTCCGCTGCGGGGAATGGCGCTGTTTCGCACCCTGTTTTTTATGCCAGTCGTGTTTCCAATGGCCTTGGTGGCGGTAATTTGGACGATTATTTACGCTCCGGGTGCGAATGGAATGATGAACGCCTTTTTAGGATTTGTCAGCTTCGGGGGCTGGACAGCCAAGGATTTTTTGAATGACCCGGTTTGGGCGCTCCCGGCAATCATGCTGCTGTCGATGTGGCAGGGGGTCGGCTTCCAGATGGTGATTATTCTGGCTGGGCTACAGGCAATTCCGACCAGCTTGTACGAAGCAGCCGCGATCGACGGTAGTAATCAGTGGAACCAGTTTCGCTACATCACCCTGCCCCAACTGCGGAACACGCTAATTTTTGTCATGTTAGTCACCACGATCCTATGCTTCCGGCTATTCGATCAGGTGCAAATTATGACCCAAGGCGGGCCGAATGATGCCACCACAACCGTCATGTATGAAGCTGTCAAAGCCTCGTTTGAGCAGCAAAAAATGGCCAAGGGAGCCGCGATGACCGTGGTGTTTTTCCTAGTGGTGCTAGCAATTACCGTCCTGCAACGAGTTCTGGTCAAAGAGGAAAAAGCGATCGAGTAAAGCAATGCAAGATTCAAATATTCAGCTCAATCGAACCGATCATTCCCAATCTGAACCTGTGATAATTCGTCAGCGCCGCAAATGGCTGGGGGCGATCGCCAGCTACCTGCTGCTGACGGTGCTAGCGCTGCTGTTCGTGGCCCCGATTGTGTTTATGATTATTGGCAGTCTCAAGCCTGACAGCTTGGTGTTGACCGAGGCAGGCACCTTCAAAGCATTTCTGCCTGGGCAAATTTCTTTCCAAAATTATCGAGATGTATTTGAGCGGGTCGATTTTGCCCGCTTTTTCTTTAACTCACTGTTCATTACTAGTATGATTGTCCTAGCGGGGCTGTTGGTGAATTCGCTGGCGGGCTACGCCTTTGCTCGCTTGCGCTGGCGAGGGCGATCTGGCGTTTTGCTGCTGGTAATTGCTTTAATGATTATTCCGTTTGAAGCGATCGCCGTCCCCTTATTTTTCCAAGTGACGCTGCTGGGCTGGCGCAACACCTACATTGCCCAAATTCTGCCCTTCGTCGCTAATGCTTTCTCAATTTATTTGTTTTATACCTTTTTTATTGACTTGCCCAAGGAGCTGGAAGAAGCGGCCAGAGTAGACGGAGCCAGTACCCTGCGCACGTTTTTTGAAATTATTGTCCCCGTGGCCAAACCTGTGTTTGCGACCGTGGCAATTCTGACTTTTTTGACGCAATGGGGGTCGTTCTTATGGCCTTTAATGGTGACGCTAGATGAACAAGTGCGCCCGCTGCCAGTGGCGATTTCTTCCTTCCAGACCTTGCCGCCAATTCAATGGGGAGACATTATGAGCTTTGGGGTCATGATGGTAGCGCCGATTCTAATTGTGTTCTTGTTGTTCCAAAAGTGGTTTGTCGAAGGAGTCGCTTCAACTGGAACCAAAGGTTAAAATCTACGACAGTAAGACAGTGAAAGGGTTCACAGATTCATGCGGTAGAACCAAAATGAAAATTTCAAGCGGTACAGCAAGCTTATGAGTAATTTCTTGTCTGGGGTAGCAGTTATACTCTCGTTGATTGCTGGTTTAGTCAGTGCTTTTACGGTTTACAAGGCCTCCAATATTGAACAGCAAGTTGAGACTTTAAATCAATCTGTCGTGAATCAACAAAAGTCACAAGCAAATCTTGCTCAAGGGGGAATAGCCGAAGCGCCTACTCCTCAAGACCCAATGTCAATCACTAGCGAAGCTTCACCAGCTCCTACCAATGCGGCCACTAGTATTCAACCGGGTCAGTTTAAACAGCCTGCTATAGAAAATACGGCAGAGGTGACATTGTTAACCGTTAAACGAATTCAAGATCCAGAGACAGGTGCTCGTGACGTGGTAAATATACAGTTTCGTGTTCGACGAGTTGGACCAACTGGTGTTGGTCCTATCATCACTCCCGTTAACACAAAGGCTCGAAATCCTGATACTGGTCAAACTTACGATTCATATCGTACTGCTGGAATTAAAGCTGACAAAAAGCCTAGTGAAAATAGAGCAACACAGAGTCTTATTGTGCTTAGATTTAGAGAAACTGCATCTGTGGATGCTTATGTTTGGATGAAAATTCCTGAAGGGGTAAATATTGTGGATATTTACATTCCAGAGACTCAGCCATTTAGAAACGTCCCGATCGCGAGTTAACTTAACTGATAAACCTAAAGCACAATCAAGAGCATGAGTAACTTTTTGTCTGGTCTAGCAGTTATTTTCTCGGTAACGGCCGGTTTATTCAGTGGTTTTGCTGCGTTTCAAGTCTTTAAAGTTGAACAAAAAGTTGAGACTTCGAGTAGTACTGTTGCCGATTTAGAAAAAACTCAAACTAGCCTCGTCCAGAATAATCCAGCAGTTTCAGCTCCCAGCAATGCTTCATCTACTCCTGCCAACATTGCTAGTCCCGCCAACAACGTTGGCATTCAACCCGGTCAATTTGTGCAGCCGACTTTAGGCAATTTGGGCCGCATAGAGTTACTGGGTGTGAAGCGAATTCAAAATCCAAAAACAGGGACTCGTAATGTTGTGAACGTACTGTACCGTGTCTATCGACTTGCCGAAAAACCAGGCCCCAAGTCTCTAATCAGTATCAGTCAAACAACTGCCCGAAATCCTGACACGAGTGAAGTCTACAAAGCCTATGGTGAAAGAAAATTTGCGGAAGGCGGAAGTGTGCTTTTAACGTTAGTGAAAAAAGACATTCCTGAAGATGGCTATGTCTGGCTCAAGGTTCCTGAAGGAGTTAACGCTCTAGATATCTACATTCCAGAGACACAAGCGTTTAAGAATGTCCCGATCGCCAACTAGCGATCAAGCCTGCTAAATGACGCTCTCAGGCAAGGAAAATCGTCCATTGATTGCAAACGTCAACCCTCGCAATCCGATCACAATCCGCAAGGCTCAGAACCAAGACGCTGAGAGGATAGCTGTTCTTTGCCAGCAGTTAGATTATCAAGCCTCTCCGCAAGCCGTACTAACCCGACTTCAGCACATGCAACAGGATGAACAGCACGTTATCTATGTTGCTGATCTAGGCTCTGAACGTGTGGTTGGTTGGGTTCATGCCCATGTCTGTGATTCGGTGGTCATGCCCCCGCAAGCCCTGCTGCTGGGGTTGGTTGTCGATCAGAAATATCGCGGCAGTGGAATTGGGCGACGCTTGATGCAACAAGTTGAGCAATGGGCATCGGAGCGGAAATGTGATGCGGTTCTGGTTCGCTCTAACGTCAAGCGTCAAGAGGCGCATAGTTTCTATCAAAAAATTGGCTACGCCAATACCAAGCAATCAAAAGTGTTTTCTAAGGTTTTGAGTCAGAAAATTTAAGTCGAGTTTTCTGAGATAACTGCCCCTTCATTCAGGACAGAGACGATGGCATCTGTATCTTTTCAGGACGTATATAAGGTTTATCCAAATGGCTACAGCGCCATTAAAAAATTGTGCCTAGACATTCAAGATGGTGAATTTCTGGTCTTTGTTGGCCCATCCGGCTGCGGTAAATCAACGGCGTTGCGGATGCTGGCCGGATTAGAAGACATTTCTGCTGGCAAGCTGCTAATTGGCGATCGCGTCGTTAACGATCAAACGCCGCAGGAGCGCAATATTGCGATGGTGTTTCAAAATTATGCCCTCTACCCCCACATGACCGTGCGGCAGAATTTGGAATTTCCGCTGCGGATGATCAAGCTTTCCCCGAAACAGCGGCAAGCTCGAATTGCTGAAGCGGCTGAAAAACTGGGGCTAGCTCAGTTGCTTGATCGCAAACCCAAACAACTCTCAGGCGGACAGCGGCAACGGGTAGCGATGGGGCGAGCGATCGTCCGCGATCCGGCGGTGTTTCTGATGGATGAGCCGCTGTCCAACTTGGATGCCAAAATGCGATCGCAAATCCGCACCGAGATTGCCGAATTGCAGGATCGGATGGGCACAACGACAGTCTATGTCACCCACGATCAAGTCGAGGCGATGACCATGGGCGATCGAGTGGCCGTGATGCGCGGCGGTGAACTGCAACAATTGGCCACCCCCCAAGACCTCTACGACAGCCCCGCCAATGTCTTTGTGGCTGGATTTATCGGCAGCCCGGCCATGAATATTTTTCCGACCCAGCTACGGAAAACAGCGCTGGGTCTTCTCATGCTTGATGTTGGCGACCAGCGGTTGGCGATTGATCCGGCAGCAATCAGCCGTTACTCAACCTTAGCCAACTATCTTGATCAGCCGCTATTGGCGGGCTTACGCCCAGAGGCTTTTTCAGTTGCCGATGCCAATCCTCCCCCCGATTCTTGTCTGCAAGTAGAGGTGAAAGCGTTAGAAGCCCTCGGCCACGAAATGATTATTTATGCCCAAGCGCCCGTTGGCATGATTCAGGCTGAAGAGGCGGCTGGGGCAGAGTCAGACCTTAACACCTCAACTTTAGTGGCTCGGCTGGCGGCCAACCGTAATATTCATGCCCACACCCCGTTGGCTTTGGCGGTCGATGTCAGCAAGCTCTATCTCTTTACGACTGACTACCAAGCGATCGGTTAGTCTGCGATCGCATTCAAGGTTTGAATATAAATTCACCGATGACCCAGAGGGCCAGAAATAGCCCGATCGCTAGCAGGGCTTGGCTCCAGACCAGCGTTATGCCCAAGCTTAAGGTCGAAGCAGCCGTCGAGCGGGCGGCCAGCAGCAGTGCCCCTGCCAGCATCATCCCAACCGAGACAATGGCGAGGGTTTGTCGGCGCTGAGATTTTCGGAGAGACTGGACGAAATCCTTTGACCCCCGCCAGCGGAGATTAAAGCCCAACTCCGATCGCTCTAGCCGATCCAGCAGCACCTCTAGCCGCTGCGGAAATTCGCTCAACACCCGCGAATAGTAGAGGGTTGAGCGAGCCGTATTGTCCAGCAGATGGGGGCCAAGCAGGCGCTTTTGCAGCGATTTAGCCATCACCGGGCGAGCCACGGTCACAAACGGAAACTGCGGATCAAGGCGGCGGGCAATTCCTTCCACATTGGCGATCGCCTTGGCAAACAGCCCAATCGTGCCTGGCATCTGAATTTTATTTTCACGAGGAATTCTCAGGGCTTCATTCAGTAATTCGGCCAAGTTAATTTCCGATAAGGGTCGGGTGTAGTAGCGGCGGAGCAGGCGATCGAAGGCAGACTCGATCGCCCGAATATCGACCTCTAGCTTCGTAAACCCCAACTCTCGCACGGCTTGGGCGACTTGGCGCGGCTGCTCGTAAATAATCCCAATCACCAGGTCAGTGATAATTTCCTGGCTGCGCGGGTCAAGAATTGCCACCATGCCAAAATCGAGCAGGGCAATCCGATCAATGTCTGCACCGGGCAAATAATAAAAGTTGCCGGGATGGGGGTCAGCATGGAACGAGCCATCAATAAACATTTGCTGCATAATCACCTGAGCGGCCAAGGCTGCGAGAGCTTGCTGACGCGGAGCAGGCAAATTGACATCGGTTAGCTTGATCCCTTCCAGCCACTCCAGGGTAAGGACTCGTTCGCTGCTGAGCTGCCAATGAACTTGGGGCGTAATCACCTGTCCTGGTTGCCAAAGATCGCTGTGAGCCAAGTTTTCGCCCATCTGCTCCGTGTTACGGGCTTCCCGGTTAAAATCTAGCTCTCCCATCAGGCTAGTCCGAAATTCTTCTAGCAAACCCAGCAGATCGTAGGCCTCACCCAAGCGATCGCTGCTGAACCACTCGGCCAGGGTTTTGAGCACGCCTAAATCTCGCTCAATTACTGGTCGGATGCCGGGGCGCTGAATTTTGATCGCCACCGCCCGCCCATCCGGCAGCCGCCCCTTGTGGACTTGGGCCAGGGAACCGGCCGCGATCGCGACTGGATTAATTTCGGCAAAGCATTGGCCCACCGGCAAAGGCAACTCTTGCTCTAAAATTGGCAGCACGTCGCTCCACGGCAGCGAGGGCACATCGCTCTGGAGGCTTTCTAGTGATTTGATATATTCCGGGCCGAGCAAATCTGGGCGGGTACTCAAGAGTTGCCCTAACTTAACAAAGGTGGGCCCCAACTCAATTAAAATTTGCTTCAGGACATCGGGCAGGGGCAGTGAAGGGGCCTGTGGCTTGCTATCAAAAGACAACTGACTGCGAAAATAGCCCCAACCGTTGCGGGCCAGCACTTCGACAATTTCGGTTTCTCGCCGGCCAGAGGTTGCCCAGTTCTTCAGAGATAGCATGATGGAAGCGAGAGTCGATTTAGCTCTAGGGTAGCGTTAAAGATTATAAAGATTATGAAGTTACAGTCTAAAACCCTAATTCTGGCACTAGTTGCAGCCGTAATGGCGGGTGGGGTTTACTTCTACCAACGGCAGTCTGGTGATTCTAGCGCTGAACAGTCGGAGGCCAAGCCGCTGTTTAGCTTTAAAGAAGCCGATGTCCAGAGCTTGACGGTAAAAACGTCGCAGCAAACGGTGGTGTTTGAGCGATCGCCAACCAAATTTCCTCGCGCCTGGCAGTTCACGTCGCCCCAAACTGGGCCGGCCAACGAAGCGGCGATCGCCTACCTACTCAATTTGCTGGCAACGGAAAGCAGCGATCGCAGCCTCACGGTGCCAGCGACTCAGCAAAAAGAATTTGGTTTACAGCCGCCCAAAATCACGATTGAGGTCAAACTGGCTAATCAGCAAACCCATCGACTGATTTTAGGCAACCCAACCTTTGACCAGACCAAGCTCTACGCTGCAACTGATCCACCTGCTTCAACCCAGCCTAACGCCAACGTGCAAATTGTCTCCCTCGATTTTGCCAATGCGGTCAACCGCCCGCTGGCCGAGTGGCAAGCCCCCAAAGAACCCCCAAAAGCCAATCCCCCTCCAACCCCGCTGCCAACGGCTAGCCCTCTACCCTCACCCTAAAGGACGAGCAACCGCTGGCAGCGCGACCAGCATCACCCATAGCCAAGCCAAGGCAACCGCGAGCAGCAGCCAGCGCAGATTCATCAGCGATCGCTCCAGAGATAATCTGCCACGGGGACAGTGGTTTTCTGGCTCAACTCTGGGTCAGGATTGAGCAGAATGGACGACTGCTTGAACGGCTGGTTTGTCTTGGCCATCCGCCGCTGAACTCGGCTTGGAATGCCGTAGCCGTAGACAAGATGCCCTTGACCAACCAGCACTATCACCTGATAGCCAGGGTTAGCTTGGACAAACTGTGCGATCGCCGCTGCCATGGTTTCATCCCACAGCACCTGAGCCGCAAAAAAATTCTCAAACCCGGTGCTAGAGGTTTTGCCCTGATGAAATTGCTCATACACCTCTCGGATTTTGGCTCGGTATGCTGAATTGCTGGTGTCAATCTCGGCAACGGGTGGAATGAACTTTAAATCGGGCGGACTGAGGCTGGCTAACCCCTGCTTGGCGACTTTGCGGGTAACTTCTGTTGGAGTATTTAAGGCCAGTAAAGGCAAGCGGTGCTGTTTGGCAAACCGCAGGATTGGGGCGTACAACTGCCAAGAAAATCCCCAGCGCTGCTCATATTCACTTTGCTGCTGGAACTCGACCTCAGTGAGCTGCCCGGCCACGTAGCGGTCTAAGATTGGTTGGAAGGGACGCTGAAACATCTCTAGGGCGATCGCCAATTTTGGGTTTTGCTGATATAGGGCTTGAATAATTTCAAGCTGCGCTTGATGATCTTGCAGACTGTCATGGGTTTCGCCAAGGTAGATCACTTGAGTTTTGGCGAGGGTTTTCAGCAGCGTCTGCCGCTGATAAACCTGCTGGCTGACAGGGCTAGTAATCTGCTGGCAGAGGGCTGGCGGACTCCATAAGAGGGTCATCGTGAGCGAAACGGCCCACAGTCGGGCGATCTGACAAGTACTCTCAACTCTCCGCTTCATTTGGTAAATGCTCTCGCTTTGCATCAATCTAGGCCATTGTACGCAACTTAAGAATTGCCACAACAAGCAACCCTTCGTCAGTGAAGTGGATCATTGGGTCAAGCCTTTCGGGCAAGCTAAACTATAAGATGTGTGGAGGATTCTGCCTTGGGTTTTAATTCTGGCTTGCGAAAGCTGCACCAAATGCCTAGATTTCTGTAAAGATCAAAGAATCGTCTATGATCAATTTCGATTCTCTGGTTGTTGTGGAACGTCGGTAGGCCACTTTTAAGTAGATCAAACACTATGCATGCGAGTCCTCTCTCCACTCTCGATAACCTGGTTGAATTAACTCCCGCACCGATTGAGGTGCCCACTGAACCCACCAATGGTCGAACCAGTCTAGGAGTCACAACTGGCTCAATTCGGACTAATGAACAGCGGGTTGAAGCCCTGCGTCAGAGCTTAGAGCGCCATCGCGGCGATCGCCAACTGATTTTGCTGCAAGATTTTCCTGACCCCGATGCCCTCTCTTCAGCTTGGGCCTATAAGCTGATTGCCGATCGGTTTGACATTCAATGCGACATTGCCTACGCCGGCACCCTCAGCCATCAAGAAAATATTGCCCTGGTTCGTCTGACCGGACTGCCCCTGCTGCGCTGGCCTTGCCAAGCCGCCAAAAGTAAAGAGCGAGATTTAGGCATGTATCAGGGGTGTGTGCTGATCGATAACCAGGGCACAACCTGCCAGTTGTCAGAAATCGTTCGCCAAGCTCAACTGCCCGTGATCGCAGTCATTGATCATCACAGCCTGCAAGACGGCGTTCAAGCAGAGTTGATTGATATTCGAGTCAACACCCGCGCCACCGCGACGATCATGACTCAATATTTACAAGCGGGGCTGCTGACGCTTGATAGCAGCGTCGCAGAGCACGTTAAATGCGCGACTGCCTTAATGCATGGGCTGCGCTCAGACACCAATCGACTCATGCAAGCCCAAGAAGAAGATTTTTTAGCAGCTGCCTACTTGAGCCGCTTTTATGACAGTCAACTGTTGAATACGGTATTGCTGTCGTCTCGTTCTAAACAGGTGATGGACGTAATTGAGCGATCGCTGAAAAACCGCAGCATTCACAACAATTTTTGTATTGCTGGGGTAGGCTACCTCCGCTACGACGATCGAGATGCGATTCCGCAAGCCGCCGACTTTTTGGTCACAGAAGAAAATGTGCATACAGCCGTTGTTTACGGCATTGTCCATGATGAAGATCATGAAGTCGAGCTAATTGTCGGCTCTCTGCGGACAACAAAAATTACCCTTGATCCGGATGAATTTATTAAAGAAGCGTTTGGGCAGGACATGCAGGGGCGCTTCTTTGGCGGTGGGCGATCGCAGGCCGGCGGCTTCGAGATTCCGATGGGTTTCTTGTCAGGACTGAATGAAAACAGCGAGTACGCCAAGCTGAAGTGGAGTGTCTACGACACCCAAATCAAGCAAAAGCTGCTGCATCTGGTCAATCCGGGCAAAAATGTCATTCACACCGGCTGATCAAAAAAGCGGTTGTCTAAAATTTGCGATAATTTTTGAGTGATTTGGACAAAGCTTAAATCACTCAAAACTGGTAACTCCTCAAAAAAGCCCCAACAAATCAATGTCTGAGTCCGGAACTCGTCTGTACTTAATCCGACATGGGATCGCGGTTGAGCGAGAAATTTTTCATGGCCCGGATAGCGATCGTCCCCTAACCGCACAGGGAGAGCAAAAAACCCGCCGCGTTGCTCAACGCCTAAAAGAGCTTAAACTTGGCTTTGATTGCTTATTGACCAGCCCTTTACTGAGGGCGCAACAAACTGCCAATATTTTGCAAGCAGAAGGTTTAGCTTCCGCAATTGAGGTCGTTGACTGGCTTGCTCCTGGAGGTGATTTTGGCAGCGGATCAGATTGGTTAGAAAAAGCCCAAAAGTCCACTCCAAAGTCGATCGCCTTTGTCGGACATGAACCCGACTTAAGTCAATGGGCAGAACTTCTGCTTTCGGAGGAAGTCCGGCAAATCTTAATCCTCAAAAAAGCTGGAATTATTGGCCTACTGCTGCCAGAAGCAACCTCACCAATTGGCAATAGCTTACTGTTTTGGCTGTCTGCACCTGGTCTCTTGCTTTGACAAATTGCCAACCAATTGAAATAGTGTCACATTGCAACTGCGATCGCAGAGCCTCTGGAGATAATTAACTTACTGACAGTAAGGCGTTACGTCTACACCGCATTCGTCAACCAGAAAACAGAGGGCCCGAAAGCGGAGCATGACTAGCTCTTCGTAAACAGGATTGAGTTTGCACAGAGCAGGAATATGGAAATGCAAACCGAGTAAATCAACATCTCGTTCAAATGGGCATTGAGATGGAATTAACTTACACAAAAACTTGGCTCGGCCGGGATCATTGATGGGTAAGGCGCTGAGCCAAGAGCGGATAGGATTAAGCGGACGAAATTGGAACTTGGGATGACTAGAAAGATGGGGATCAAGGGAACTAGAATTACCACTACTCAGCATAATTTCAGACCTAAAGAGAACGCTGAACAATCTAAAGCAACTTAAATCACAGCAGTAAAAAAGAGTAGAAGGCTGCTGCAAGAATGAGTATCGCAATTAACAAAAAAATTGAAAGCAGGCTAGCAAAGTCCGCAAAGAACCTCAGTCACTGTGAGTGAAAGTCATTTTGACGGTAATTTACTGAATCAACCGATTTGCTCTTAGTCTAAGCGAGAGGATGGAACAATCGGTTCAGGGTTTATACGTAAAAATGACCTCGGAAAACCGAACAATCTGTTCAGGGTTTACACGTATAAACAGCCTGAATGATTGATCAACTGATAACGCTGGACTGAAAAAAGAAGTGACTCAACTTAGCCTTAAAAGCCGACTCCGTTTGAACCATACGTACCTTAAATCAGGAGTGACTTGACCACTTGTATCTCGGACTACCAGATGAGAGAAAATTAAAATGGAATTCACGCTTGGCCGGATTTTGAATAATTTAACTAAGTAGCAGCTTGCTACTTTAAACCCGCCGGATATATCAAAAATGGCAGCTTTGGCGAGGCTGAAAAACGAACACCAAAGTCACGTCTTCTATTCTAACTTTCTGATCAAACTCTAACAACATTCATTTCATGACTCTTGCTCCTTGGCGATCGCCCTTAGCTCGCGCCCTCCACCGCAATCGGAGTTTAGCTGCCTCTCGCTACCCGCAACTGGCAACCGTCAAACCCGATGGTCGCCCGGCCAACCGCACAATTGTGTTTCGCGGCTTTTGGAGTCAGACCAATCATCTGCAATTTATTACCGATCAGCGCAGCCAAAAAGTCGAGCAGCTTCAGCACTCAGCCTGGGGCGAACTCTGCTGGTATTTTGGTAAAACTAGAGAGCAGTTTCGCCTAGCAGGCAAACTCAGTTTAATTACGGCTGCACAGCCCGACCCGTCACTCGCCTCAGCCCGAACCGCGCTCTGGCAAAATTTATCAGACAGCGCTCGCCAGCAGTTTGCCTGGCCGAATCCCGGTGGCAATTGGCTCGAAAAACCAGCTTTTACTCCAGACCTACCTGATGCCCAGATTCCCCTGCCTAACTTTTGTCTGCTGCTGCTGGAGCCAACCCAAGTCGATCACTTAGAACTGCGGGGTGAACCTCAAAATCGCTGGCTGTATCAACAGCAGACGAATGGAGAATGGTCGCTCAAGTCGATTAATCCCTAAGCAGCGATTATCAGCTAGGGGCTGATCTGACTGAGACTGAGACCAAACAAAATAAAAGTTGCGGCTGAACCTACCCCAAACATCAGCGATCGCCCCGGCGGAAAATTCAAAATATAAAAAACTGAGAACAGCAACCGCCCAATCACAAAAGCGATCGCCGCCCCACCGGCCAGGCTGGACTCTACACCCGTCACGTAGGCCATCAGGGCGGCGGCTGCATAGAGCATAAATGTTTCAAATGAGTTTTGGTGGGCCCAAGTCGCTCGCTTGCCGTAGTCAGGCAGCTTGTCAAATAATGCTCTAGGAGCAGAAAAATCCATGCCCACCTGCCAGCGGGCATAGGCGACTACTCCATAGGGCAAATAAATCAAGACGGCTGCGGCCACAATACTAGCCAATAGCAAAAATGGCACTGAGAAATTGACACCCATAAATCTATAGCAATGCTGGAAGCCAGGTTGTGTTTTGAAAGCTTTCCGATCCGAGGCTTTTAAAGCATAACCGTAATGGGCTGAAGCGCGAAACGCCAGCTATGAGTCAGTGAAAATACTGTTGCGAATTAACCTTAGTCTTAGCCATGCTAAGGTCACGCATTGGCTTGCAGTTTGGCAGCCTTGCGGCGGCTGATTGGATAAAGCTTATGTCAGACCTGTTTTTTCTGGCTCAACAAGGAAATACTGAGGCGATCGCCAGCCTATTAACCGAGCATTTTCAAGCTCAGGCAATCAGCGTTGCCGTGCAGCGTCGGCAGGAATGCCTACAAGTGATGCTAGAGGCTGACCCCGTGCCTGAGCAGCGGGCGATCGCAGCCGTGGCTCAAATCATTTCTGGCTTGGCAATTCCAGATCTGAAAACGCTGAAGCTGTTTGCCCGCAGACCTAGCGATCGGACGGTTGCTTGGAGTCAATTGATCCCACTAACGGAAGCCCTGCCAGACAAGATGATCGACCTGCGGCATTTGGCCGGGCAGGGAAATACCGCTGCCATGACCCGACTACTCAATCAGTCATTGGCTCACAAGCAAATTACGGCTGCTATCACCTACCAAGAACGTGATCTGAAGATTGGCCTGACTGCTCCAACGCTGCCGGATCAACAGACCAGCCTCACCTTAATTGCCCGTGAACTCACCCATTGGCATTTGCCAGCCCAAACGATGCTAACCGTGTCTGGTCAAGTGACTGATGCCTGCTCAATTGATTGGCAGCGGGTTGCACCCCTGGCACAACTTAGTTTGTCTCCTGTCCACTCCGTCTCACCCTCATTAGCTGATGCAGTCTCTTTAGAGCCTTGGCAAGCCAATGAACCTGTCAAAATTCAATTTCAAAGGCTAGATCCGTCCAGTCTGCGGGCGATCGCGGCTGGCTTATTTCTATCTTTATTGCTGATTGCCTCTGGACGCTTGTCATTCTTGTTTGGCTATTTGGTGACTGTGGTGCACGAGTTGGGTCATACAGCCTGCGCCTGGTTTTTTGGCTACCCGGCCATACCGGCCTTTGACTTTATGTTTGGAGGCGGAGTCACGATGCACGGCGATCGCCACCTGATCATCGTTTGGCTAATTTACTTAGGGTTCGGGGGGCTAGCCTACTTTTATCGCCGCAATCGGCTCACCTCTAGGTTTCTGCTCGGATTGATCATTACGTACACAATCTTTGCCTTTACCGCCATCCACAACATGCTGTTTGTGATCATGGGGCATGGCTTTGAACTCCTGTTTGCTGGCATTTTCTTATACCGAGGCTTGAGTGGGTTTGGCTGCCGTCACTCGATTGAGCAACCCCTCTACGGCATGGTTGGATTCTTCATTGTCTTTTACGATCTTCGATTTAGCTGGAGACTGATTGCCGACCCAATTGCTCGCGCAGTTTATGAACAAGGCAAAGGGGGAATCATTGATAATGATTTGGTGCGCTTAGTCAGGGACTATGTCCCCGTTGATTTATCAGCGATCGCCTGGATATTTTTGATCCTCTCTGCCCTGATCCCCGGCTTAATTTTTCAGCTTTACCGCCATCAAGCAGTGATGCTGGCTACTTTTAATCGGCTATTTTTGACCAGAGTTGATTAAGTTTGTAGATCAAGATTGGGCGATCGGCGAATCGAGTTTGATCTCAAGGTTGAATGGGTATACTGAGGCTAAGGGGGGTATTTAGGCTTTACAGAGCAGTTTTCAACTGGCAGTTTTGATCATGCCGCCCCTGCCAGGTAGATTTATGAGTCAACAAAAGACAGCATTTCACATTTTGACCCTTAAAGATGCCAGCGGGACTCGCTCTGTGGCGCTAGATGCCGCTACAGTTTCAATTGGGCGCGATCCAAACAATACAATTGTGCTGGTATCGAAAACAGTGTCTCGTCAACATGCAATTTTGCTGCGTTTGCCTTCGCCGGGCGGTGGCTATCGCTACCGTCTGCTGGATGGTAACTCGGCGGGTAAACCCAGCACCAACGGTGTTATTGTGAATGGCAAACGCTGCTCTGCCCATGACCTTAACAGTGGGGATGCCCTCATGTTTGGTGGCCAGGTAAAGGCCTCATACCAAATTTTACCGGCTGACCAAGCTAAGTTTGCAAAATACATGAACGTTGATTCTTTAGACTTTCATAGTATTAAGTTAGAGCCGATTAATTCTAAGGCAACTTTTATTGCTGAAGAACTAGATCAAACCCCAGTGCCAAATCAGAAAAACAAGGCCTCAGATGCTCTGCTAGAAGAAGACGATTTTGAACTAACGGAGTTGTTTTGCGACAAATTTCGGAAGCCTTAGAGTACTACACATCAATTAAATCACGCTTGCCAAACTAAACGAACGTAAGTTCAGAGAAGAATGTTGAACCAGAGTATGTTATTGGGAAAAACAGTCCAAAATAATTTAAGCAATAGTTCTCAGCTTGTCGCAGATCAAAAAGAACGATCGTCTAGGACTATTTTATTGATGATGGTGGTATTCAAGATTGAGGGGAAACTCTCCCTTAAATTCAAAGGTTGATATGACTGAAAAAATTTGCGAGCGTCATGTGCTAGTTGTTGATGATGAGAATGGCAGGCGTTCCATTGCGCTGGATGCAGCTACCTACTCTTTAGGACGTGATCAAACCAACGCGATCATGCTGGAATCTAAGTCGGTGTCTCGCCAGCATGCCCTATTGCTGCGCCTACCGGTGCCCGAAACGGCTGGCTATCGCTATCGGTTGGTGGATGGGAATTCGGAAGGTCGCCCTAGTGTGAATGGCGTCATGGTGAATGGGAAAAGATGTTCTTCCCATAACTTGGCGAATGGTGATGTGATTGTGTTTGGTCGGTTTGTTAAAGCGTCTTACATGATCGTTTCGATGGGGCAAGCAGAGTTCATCAAATACCTAGACATGATTAATTTCCAAAGCATTAAGTCAGAGCTAACTAATGCGAAGGAGACAATCGTCGGCGTTGACTTTGATCCGGCAGAGCTAGAGCAGAAGGTTGTGCAAGCAGAAGCTCAGTCTCAACCGCAACCTGACTCACAGCCTAAGCTTGCTAATCCTAAAGTCTGGTTGATCGGCGTTGCTGGAATTATGGTCGGATTAATTTTTGGGGGAATAGTTTTTCTTACCACTGGGCAATTGACGCCTCAGCCGCCTGAGCAACCAGCCAATCCTCCCACCGCTCCCAGGTAAACTGGCGATCGCACTTAAGCAATCTTTACCCCTGATTTTTCCTTGATTTAGTCACTTCAAACACCTGCTCACAATAACCCGGAAGCTGCTTGGAACTCGGCTGACAGAGCAACGGTCTGAACTTTAAACCAGGCTGGTTAAAGGATCGATTGCTACGGTTTTCACAACCAGCATAAGACTGCTATATTGTCCTGTACAAGCCGCTATTTTCTCTGCTTAAACAGGCATCTGCGATTGTGATCGACCATCTCATTGCCAATCGCTATCGTGTTTTAAAGCGAATCTTTACGACTGAAGGTTACGCTCAGCTCTACATCGCTGAAGATACCGGGCAACTAGGTCAGCCGCTGTGCATCATTGAGCATTTTAACCTGGCTGACCTCGCGTATGTGGGGCTGAATATTGATTACTGGGTTAAAACTCAACTGGAAGCGCTGCAAGCCCTCAGCGCTCACACGCTGATTCCTGATTTACTCGATTATGTTCAGGCAGGTGAAGAGCTTTTTATTGTCAATCAATTTGTCGAAGGGCGCGCCCTCAAAATGGCGGTTGCGCCAGAGTATCGTTGGCCAGAAGCTCAAGTCATTAACTTGCTGGCAGAGATCCTCAACATTCTGGCTTTTGTGCATCAGCAGGGCATGATCCACGGCAATATCAAACTAGAGAGCATTGTCCGCCGTCAATCAGACTACAAACTGGCTTTAGTCGGGTTTAGTTTGGCGATGCAAACAAAAGCTCAAGCGGGTAGACAGCAGCGGCAGCTCTTAAAAGCTGCGGTTGCGACTGCCTCCAGATTTGAGACGACAACCGATCGCCAGCTTCACTCACTTTACGGCAATGACATTTACAGCTTGGGAATCGTTGGGATTCAAACCCTGACTGGCTTCAGCCATGAGCAAATTGATCAATTAGACCGCGATCCAGACACGGGCGCAATTGGCTGGGCTGAGCACGCAGAGGTTAGCCCCGATCTAGAACAAATCCTCAATACAATGGTGCAGCCGCGCAGCCAGGATCGATATCAATCGGCAACAGAAGCGCTGCAAGCTTTACAGCACCTGCGCGGCTTTAATTTACCCGGACAATTTCCCCCCACCGGACTGAGTGATCGTCCTGATCGTCGAGCCAGACAGTCCATGTTTGGCCAATTGCTGAGTTCCGATCAACTGCTAGAAATTAATTCTCTTGCCCCTGGTCAGGCAATCCCGCAGACCACTCGCTTAAGGGCGCTGAGATCGCAGCAAAAGCAGGAAATTCATCCCCTCAAACGCCCTGCAATTTTGATCGGTTTGGGCGCAATGGCAACGTTGTTGGCTGGGCTAGCGGCAACCCTGGCCAGCAACCCCAACCCCAATTGGCCTAGCGTGCTGGCCCAAGCTAGAGCGCAGCGAGCGGCCAATGATTTTCCGGGCTGTTTGAGCCAAGCGGGCAAAGTTCCATCCAGTTCCAGATTGTACGATGATGCCCAGGTATTAATCATTCAGTGTCAACTAGAACCCGCGCAAAAACTGGCGGCGGCGGGTCAATTGCCGCAGGCGATCGCGGCGTTGCTAAAAATTTCGCCTACTAGCCGTGCCTACAGGCAAGCACAGCAAGTTTTGGGTCAATGGTCAGATCGACTTCTGGTTAAGGCAACAGACCACTACCGCAACGGCAACTTGGCAGCGGCGATCGGATTGGCCCAGAAAATCCCCTCGACTAGCTCCGTCAGGAAGCAGGCCCAAGAGGCGATCGCCCTTTGGCAACGCGAGTGGCGCACCAACTCAGACAATCTTGCCTTTGCTCGGCAAGCCCTTAGCCAGGGTAAGCAGCAGCAAGCCATTAGCTTGGCAAATAGAGTAACGCTGCTCGGCCAGCCAGTGCCGGAGACTTCAGTCTACTGGCAACAACAGGTGAGTCCAATTCTTAAAACTGCTCGCACGGTGGCTGCAACTCCTAGCCCTAGTGCTGCGGTAACACCTAGCCCCAAACCAGAGGCGAGTCCGTCTCCCAAGCCACCTCCGCCTGTTACCAGTGATGCTCCGCCACCGCCAAGCCTAGACGATTCCCCGCCAGAGCCATCGGTTGATCTGACTGAACCCCCCGCGGCAACTTCCGAGCAGGGTTCAGCCGACCTGGCCAGTCCGACGCCCCAAAATAGTCCGGCGATCGCGGTTACAGAAGAAGCCCCTGCTCCCCCCGCCTCGCCCTAACCTCTGCCATCATCTAGCGTTCACGGTTCACCGATTCAAATTTGAGCAGCGAGGCATTGCGTGTCACTCCAAGTCATCTCTATTCCCCCGGCGAGTGGTCATGCCGCCCAAGCTGTGATTGTGATACTTCACGGTTGGGGAGCGAACGCGGCTGATTTAGCTCCTTTGGCAGAATTTTTGAATTTGCCAGACTATCAGTTTTATCTGCCGAATGCTCCTTGGCCCCATCCCCAGGTTGCGGGCGGACTAATGTGGTACGACCTCTGGCAAAATCAGCAAGGGTTACCAGAAAGCCGTCACCATCTCAAAACTTGGCTGACGGACTTACCCAGCTTGACCGGATTGCCCCTCAAACAGACTGTTTTAGCAGGGTTTTCTCAGGGTGGGGCAATGACCTTAGATGTGGGGCTAAATTTGCCTCTAGCTGGCCTGATTAGCTGGAGCGGCTATTTGCATGCACCAGTCTTCGGCTCTGCTGTCTCAGAAGGAATCGCCAACTCCGCATATCCACCAGTCTTGATGGTGCATGGTCGGCAAGATGCGGTTGTTCCCCTCGCTTTGGCTCACCAAGCTCAGGCTAGCCTGAATCTAGCCGGAGTCTCAGTCCAATACCATGAGTTTGAGATCGGGCATGAGATTCTACCAGACGTTCTTTCCCTCAGTCGTGAATTCATTCAAACCGTGCTGGGCCGCTGAGCCGGAGCGCTACTTGCGCTCACCCGTCACAATGTAGGCGACGCGCTGCCCAATGTTTGTAGCATGGTCTGCCATCCGTTCGAGGTGACGAATCACCAACACCATCAGTAAAATTGGCTCAATTGACCCCTCAACCGTCGTTTTGTGAGCCAGTTGTTCGTACAGAAACTGATAGTCGGCATCAACCGCATCATCTTTCACCTTCACCTGTAAGCCTGACTCGGCATCTAGGTCGGTCAGGGCAGCCAAACTCATGACCAGCATGGCCTGACAGCGCTCTGACATTGCATTCGCTCGCTCCATGCACTGGAGAGCCGGGTACATAAATAAACGAACGGCAATTTCGCCGATATCTTTGGCATAGTCGCCAATCCGCTCTAGGTCTTTCACAAGCTGCATCAGTGTGCTCAATAACCGCAGATCGCGGGCGACCGGCCCCTCAAGCGTAATTAACTTAACGCAGTCCAGCTCAATTTGGCGATAGAGCTGGTCAATTTGCTTATCTTGTTTGGCAATTTGACCAGCGGCAGTTAGGTTTCGCTCGAACAAAGACTGATGAGCCAGCCAAAACGAATTTTCCACCAAAGCTCCCATCCGTAAAACATCGGCTTGAATCCGCTTTACCTGCCGATCAAATTGGAGCCGAATCGGCTTAGGATTAGGAGTTTCAAATGTCATGAGAGCGATAAAACTATTAGTTAAAAGTTAAAAATTGCAGTCCCAGATAGTTAACACTCTAACCTCACTCTTTGGGATTGAAGCAGATCGAAAAATAGGATTAGGCAGAACTTAGGAGATTTCTGGCAAAAAAGTTAGCCGCTGGCTTCGACTACGCTCAGCCAGCCGTGCCCTGAGCGCAGCCGAAACCAGCCGTGCCCTGAGCGCAGTCGAAGGGCACGGCTCGAAGGGTAAAATCTTTCTAAGAAATCTCCTCAATCGGCTATTAACTTTGGCTAGATCATATAGCCTGATGATTTGAGCGCTAAACACAATCTTGCCCCCGATCGACAATGGCGATCGATGACTGGTCTAGTATGGAGGGGTGACGTGGATCAGCCATGCATAGGTAGACGTGGGGATCTTCAAGGATTTTCAGGCGGAGCAAATTTGACCTCTAAAATACCTTCTTAGTAGCGCCAATCGCTGACAGTCGGGCATTTGTCGATATTTTTTAAGAGCCGTCCCTTTGGCAAACCTGCATGTTCTCCCAGTTCCAAAGTCGATATCCAGCCGGTAGCCTGACCAGTGAATTGTTGCAAATTCATGAGGGCAGTTTTGTTGTGCGGGTCACGTTGCAGGTTGGGGGTGCAGCATTGGCAACCGGCATGGCAGCCGCTTCGACAATTGAGGAGGCGGAAGATCAGGCTCGCCTCCGGGCACTAGGAGTTTTGGGGATTTATCCGTCTGGATCAAGCTATCAGACGCAAGCTCAATTGATGGCAGCCGATGAAGATTTTTCATCAGACCCACCTGCTCGCCTGAATCCGGCTAGAAATCGCGCTTCAACCTTTCGGGCAGCTCGTGATCAGCAAGCGCAACCAGATCAACAAGCAGAATGGGAATTTCCATCGACTAATTTTGAGCCTGAGCTAGACGATCATTTATTTAGGCCAGCCGAGCCGCCTGGCTCAAATGGGGGACGGCAAGGTCTGCCCAAACACAGTCTCGATCCGTCTGAAATCGCTGCTCAAGAATCAGCTCAGCCAGAAAAGCGGAAACCTGCCCGCGATCGCAGCAGTGCTGCCAAGCCGATGATGGCAACCCCTGAGCCAGCCCCCTTAGACCTTTCTGACATCATTGCTCAAACCAGTGTGGAACTCAAACGCTTGGGCTGGAATGAATCTCAGGGACGTAGCCACTTGCAGCGGGCCTATGGTAAGCGATCGCGCCAGCAGCTAACCGATGATGAACTCTTGGATTTTCTCCAGTATTTACAGCATGAGTCCTCACCGGAAGAACCCTCGTTCTAAAGTCCAATTCAGGTTCTCTCACCCAGCCAGGTGAAAACTCTGGCTGTTGCCGGATCCGCTCAGATTTCGGTATATCCACGGTTTCAACTTCATCCCCTTTTCTCGTTTACTAAAGAGAGTAATGTTGTCTGTTCTGTAATTACTAGCTGTGCTCTGCTTTTATTGCTCGATCGCTACTGACAAGATTTATCATGGGCCAGTGGCCCTGACTGGCAGCATTTTTAGTGAGTGTGTGCAATGAGTTACTGCCTAAATCCAGCCTGCACTAGCCCAGAAAATGCTGACGTACTTAAGTTTTGTCAGTCCTGTGGCACTCAAATCCTCCTGCGCGATCGCTATCAAGCGAGTCGAATTCTAGGGAGAGGCGGTTTCGGCACCACCTTTTTGGCCGTTGACCAAGGCTTACCAGGGCAACCCACCTGTGTGATTAAGCAATTGCGCCCGGTGGTGACTGCCCCCCACATTTTAGAGATGGCGCGATCGCTGTTTCAGCGCGAAGCGACCACCCTCGGTAAAATTGGCAACCATCCTCAACTGCCCCGGCTGCTGGACTACTTCGAGCTAGAGCAAGAATTTTATTTGATTCAGGAATATGTCAGCGGTGCAACCCTGCAACAAGAGGTGAAACGCTCTGGGCCGCTGAGTGAAGCTGCCACGAAGCAAGTTTTGCGAGAAGTGCTGCCAATTCTGGACTATTTGCACGGCAACGAGGTGATTCATCGTGATATTAAGCCTGCGAATCTGATTCGGCGCAATATTGATAATCGGTTCGTGCTGATTGACTTTGGTGCGGTCAAAGATCAGGTTAATCAGGCGATGGCTGACAACCCAGAAGAGCACAGCACACTGACGGCTTTCGCAGTGGGGACACCTGGGTTTGCGCCGCCTGAACAAATGGCAATGCGCCCAGTCTATTCGAGCGATCTTTACGCTTTGGGCGTTACCTGCTTGTACTTGCTCACAGGTAAATCTCCCAAGGATCTCAATTACGATCCGGTTACAGGTGAATTGCTCTGGCGAGATTTTGTCAAGGTCAGCAGCCATTTCTCTAGTATTTTGACCAAGATGCTAGAAGTCTCAGTCCGCCATCGCTACCAGTCGGCGGCTGAAATTTTGCGCGTTTTAGACCTAGAGTCTCAGGCTCAGCAGCTCTCTCAGGAGATGGCGAGTCAGGCTGGAGAACCCGCTCGCTCTGCCTTTGCTGCACCTCGGGCTGCTTCGCCAGCCAGTCGCTCGGCAGGAGCAATTCGATCGCAGCAGGCTCGCTTAGAAGCATCGGGACTAACGCGAATTACGCCGCATCAGCCGCCTAGTAATCGCCCCGGCGCAGTGCCTGGCACTCGAACAACTTTGCGCCAAGGGGCGATCGCCGCCACGACGGTTCCGCAACGAGAGCACTTAGATGCTTTTCAGTTAGTGACGGCCTATAACAAGGGCCGGCGAGACTTTACCAACCTGACCTTGCCGAATTTGGTGCTTCGCAAAGCCAATTTAGTAGAATCGATTTTTCACCAAGCTCAGCTCGCCAACGCCGACTTGCGGGGCGCTAACTTGTACAACGTCAATTTTGGGCGAGCCAATTTGAATAAGGCTAATCTGAAGGACTGCAATCTGGCTAGAGCATATCTCAGCTTTGCTGACCTAGAAGGTGCTGACCTGCGCGGGGCCGACCTGACCCACGCCTCGTTGAGTAATGCCAACCTGCGCGGAGCCAATCTCTGCGGTGCAAATCTAACCGGGGCAACCATCAGCGAGGAGCAATTAGCCCAATCCCGCACCAACTGGACAACAACCTTACCCCACGGCAGGCGATCGCGTTGATCAGAAAATCATGCGCAACAACTAACGGTTTTGGGCCAGATTCTCAAACCGAGTATGTTGAGGTTCAAACAAGAGCTTGACTGTCCCGACTGGGCCATTCCGATGCTTGGCTAAAATCAGTTCGCAGATGCCGCGATCGGGGGTGTCTGGGTTGTAGTATTCATCTCTATAGAGCAAAATGACCAGATCCGCGTCTTGTTCGATAGAGCCGCTTTCTCTCAGGTCTGACATTAGGGGACGTTTGTTGGTGCGTGACTCTACTCCTCGGCTGAGCTGAGAAAGGGCAATCACCGGCACATTTAACTCTCTGGCTAGCCCTTTCAGCGATCGCGTAATTTTCGAGATTTCCTGCACCCGCCCATCGTTGGCATCGCTGCTGCCCATTAATTGTAGGTAGTCAATTAAAATTAGCCCCAGTCCCTCCGGGCGCTCAGCTTGCAGCCGCCGAGAATTGGAGCGAATTTCGCCCAGGGATGGATTAGCCGTGTCGTCAATGTAAATTGGCAACTGTGACAACACCCCGATCGCTCGACTGAGCGGCTCCCACTGATGCTGACTAATTCGCCCCGCCCGCAGATAGTTGCTGTCAATCCGAGACTCGCTGGCCAACAAACGCTGCACCAGTTGCTCCTTTGACATTTCGAGGCTAAACACAGCCACGCCAGTTTTATGAATTTCTGAAATTCGACGAGCGATTTGCAGCGACAGGGCCGTATTGTGAACGCAAATATCGTTGGCGACAAAGTTATGGGTTTCTGGGATGGTCAGGTCATAAACTTGCTGTTCACCCAGCGACTCAATTTCTAAAATCTCATCCCAGTAAATATCGCTATCAGCCAGTTGTTGCAGCGGTAAATTCTCCAGCGCGGTTGCTAGCTGCCAAAGCCGCTGCCGGGGCAGGGGCCGCTTACCGACGTGCAGGTTTCCATCGCCCTCAAGCCCAGCTCGTTGGGCTAAAGATTGCCAAGTTTCACTGCCTTTAGCCGCAGTGAGTTGGGCCCAGACAGCGATCGGAATTAAATCAGTATTGGTTTGATATTTCTTGCTGGCCAGGGCGGCTTGAGCTTTGGCTAAAGCTGCTTCTTTCCCGAATATGCCGATGTCTGCCATGAAGGTTTTAATCGCCAAAGCATCGGTAATATCTAACTGCCAAACCGGACGGCGGCTGTTTTGATACTTAACCTGGCGCTGCTTGAGCTTAGCAATAATCCCAAACCGCAGCAGTAAATGTTGAACTTGCCGCGCTAGCTGCTGACTGACAGTCGCAAATCCTAGCTGGACTTGACCGCTAGCTAACACCGTTGCCCACCCATCTGTAGCGAAGAGCCGATTCAGAAATAGGGCAATCAGCGATCGCTCCAAACCAAATACAACCGCCGGAACTGTCTTGGCATGAGCATTCTTGCCCCAAAGACCGAGTTCTTTCAGCCACCGCGTTAGGGAATTCTGCTGGTACTGGCTCAAAACCGTCAATCCATCCGGGATCAGCTCCGCTGGATCAACCGCCAACTGCTGACACAACAAATCAAACATTGCTGCTGCTGGCACACACTTTCCTTGCATCCATTCATAGAGCAAAGAATCGCTCACCCCTAGCCGTTGGGCCAAGTGAGTCACTGACTGTTGCTGCGATCGCAGCAGACTCCGCAAGCGCTGACCAAACTCCGATCGCGCTTGCTTGACGTAATCTGGGTTAGCAGTGACAGAAAAACAGGCTGTGCGCGTTCCCTGCGAAGTATCTTGGCGCAGACGAAGCGGGTCAAACTCAGCCACAGCATCGGCAAAGTCTGCTTGCAGGATCGGATTACCGTTGGTGAAGTTAGGGCAAGTTTTAGTTAAACAGCCGTCCCCAATCAAGTAAGCCAAGAGTTTGACTTCGCAGGTTCGAAGGGTAGCTTGCCCAAAAATATCCAGTTTACGAGGCAGAGCAATTTTGACTCCTGGCTGAAGTTTGGCTAACGGCTGCCAGCCCTGAATGGTCAAAAAAGGATGGCTGAGGGTAGTTGTCACAGACCGTCCCAAACGAGTCGTAACTCGAAAGACTGGCTTGATGCCGTCGTCAATGAAAGCAGAAGGGCAGGTCAAACCAAACCGCCAATTCGGTTGCAAAGTTAATAGCTGAGCCTGCTTTTGCTGATAAATCTGCTCAATGGTGGCCAAGCTCCCGTCTGCCAGCAAAATTTCTGTGTTAGCCGCCAAGCATTTTCCCATCGAGGGCCGACCGGCCACAATCACCAAATCAGAGCGCTGGAAGCCTTGGGTCATGGCATCCAGGTCGTAAAAGTTGCAGGATAGCCCCGGCAGCACGTTGCCTAACGATCGCTGCTCTAGCTCAGCAAAGGTGCGGGCCAGAATATCCTCGGTTGGGACTAAGCCCTGCTGCACCCGATCTTGAGTCACGCTAAAAATGCTTTGCTCGGCTTGGTCGAGGACTGCATCCAGCGGCGTTGCCGTTTCGTAGGCCAACTCAGACACCGCTCCAGAAACCTTAATCAACTGACGGCGCAGATATTTGTCCTTAATTAAGGCCGCGTAGCGGTCAATATTAACGGCGCTAACCGTTCGATCAACCAGTTGAGCAAGTTTGCTGGCTCCACCGACTTTTTTCAGTAAATTGTGGTCTTCTAGCCAGGCCACCACACAGGTGAGGTCAGTCGGACTGCCTTGGGCGTGGAGGGCCAGCGTCGCCCGATAAATTTCCTGATGGGCCGACAAATAAAACGCCTCTGGGCGAATTAAGTCAGCTACCCGCCCGATCGCCTCCGAGTCCAGCAAAATCCCCCCCAAAATTGACTCTTCGGCTTCAACATTTTGGGGTGGCAGGCGATCGCTGGCGATCTGAAAATTCAGTTCTTGCACGGGTTAAGGCTGGGCTGAGGATTGTAGATTAACTAACCTCTCATATTTTTGTGAAAGTGTCATGCTTCGCGCTAAACTTCCCCAAAAATATTAGGCTTGCTTAAATCCATGTCCTTACTGAGGGACAACAGCAATTTTAACGACAGCGACAACATCGGAGGTCAGCTTGATTTCAGCCGTGTAGTCACCGATTTTGCGAATCTCTGGCAGGGTAATGTGACGGCGATCCACCTCTTGCTTAGCTGCTGCCTGAATCGCATCGGCCACATCTTGGCTGGTCACACTGCCAAAAATGGCGTCGTTCTCGCCCACCTGCATGGCAATTGTCAGGACAGGGATTGCTTCTAGAGCTTTTTTTTGCTTTTCTGCCTCAGCTTTCAGTTCTAGCAGCCGCTGCCGCTCCTGCTCACGGCGTCGCTCCACCTGCTTGAGTACGCCGGGGGTGGCTTTGTAGGCCATGCCTTGGGGCAGCAGATAATTGCGGGCATAACCGGGGGCAACTTCTACCAAGTCGCCCATCTTGCCTAATTTGCTGACATCTTGGTTCAGAACCAATTGAGTGCGTTTGCTCATAATCTTGACTGTAGTGATGAAGGTCGGTTTACACCGCAAACCTCTATATTAACTTTGAGTTGCCTCTTCTGGAACAAACTCGATCGCCTGGGCATGCCCCCAAAACGCTTCTAGATTATAAAACTGGCGCTCTTGCTCCAATAAAACATGGGCAATCACGTCGCCATAGTCTAAAACTACCCAAGAGCAGTCGCTCACCCCTTCCGTATGTTTGGGGGATCGCTGGTGCCGCTCCGCCGTCGCCGCTTGAATGCTTTGGGCGATCGCCCGCACCTGGGTTTTAGAAAAGCCGGTCACAATCACAAAATACTCTGCCAGATAGGACACTTCCCCCACCTCTAGCAGCAAAATGTCGGCTCCTTTGCGATCGTCGGCTCCACGGGCGATGGTCAGGGCAAGCTGCAAACTCGAATCGAAGCTGCTGAAAGTCGCAAAACTGGGAGAAGAGGATTCAAAGGTCATAGGTTAAGTTTTTTGGGGGGAGGGGTGGTTAGATCTGAGGACAGTTGCAGGGCCCAATTACGAGTCAGCACCATGCGGGGGTGAATCAGACGGTGATGGTTGATCAAATGGGCAAAGGTGCGATCGCACACCTGCAACACGGCTTGGTAAAGATTATCCAGGCAAGCTTGGCGGATGTCCTCTAACTCAGGGCTGGTTCCTCGCCCTGGCTCCAAACTGTCGGCCAAAAAGACAACGCAGCAGAGCTGACTCATCCCAGGCTGCCCCAGCGTATGATTGCGAACCGCCGCTAAAATTTCGGGGTCGCTGACGGCAAATTCATCTCTAGCCACAATTGCGCTCACATCGGCGTGCAGCAAGTGCGGGTCAGCCAGATCCACTTCTGTCAGCGCCAATCCTTCAGCCTTGGCCATTGCCAACAGCCGCTCCGGCTCAAAGTACTTGGCCAAGTCGTGGAGTAGACCTGCTTGGGCGGCTTTGTCTACCGCTAGCTGGTGATGCTGCGCGAGGGCGATCGCCGTTTGCTCCACTCGTAAAATATGCTGAAGCCTTGGCTTAGGCACATTTTGACTTAACCAGCTTAGTACCCGCTCTCTAGGAAGTTCAGGCGTAAAATGGTTGGCTAATCGGCAGGAAGCTTGTTCAACCAGAGTATAAAACTTGGTAATTTGCTGAGAGTGGGTGAGAGACTTGGGCATGCAGTCTGTGGATGAGGAGTCACCAATCCAGGCGGCTAAGTGTGAAGGATTGGCTCTATGATAGACGCTTCCTCGGTGGAATATAGTGATTTCAAATCAATGTTTGAACATTTGATTGATCCGATGGGTGGTTATGGCAGATGGAATTTGATTTAGAGTAAAAGTATCTCCTAATTCAAGACTCTCAGGCTAAGCTAGGGCTGTAAGGCAATGGAAGAAAACAGAATGAGCGAGCAGACTCCCTACGAAATGCTGCAAGTATCAGAAGATGCCACCTTTGAAGAGGTGCAGGCCGCTCGTGATCTGTTGATTGCAGCCACCCAAGAAGAAAAACAGCGGCAGGCAATTGAGACTGCCTATGATGCGGTACTGATGGATCGACTGCGACTGCGCCAAGAAGGCAAAATTAAAGTTCCCGAGCGGATTCGGTTTGCCGAGCGGCTGACCGAACCTCGCCCACCCAAAGTGTCGTTACCCAACATTAACCAGTCTCCAGCTTGGTTGCAGCGCCTGCTTGATACTCCAGATCCGCGCGGAATCATGATTTCTGGCGGAGTTTATTCTGTTTTGGCTGCCCTTTGTTTATACGCTAAGTCAACGGATGCTTTGTCGGTGGTGCTGGCGATCGCCGTCGGGTTTAATATCTTTTGGTTGAATCGTAAAGAGCGCAAGCTAGGGCGGGCATTTTTGCTGACGCTGATCGCGCTGGTGCTGGGTGTGGCGATCGCGACCGCAATCCTGCAAGGGGTGGCAGCCCCGCTTGGTTTGGGGCCAGAGCTATTTGTCGGCTTAGTTGTGATGTTTGTTTTTTGGCTAGTGAGCGGCTTTCTCCGCTAGGGTCAGCTTTCTGACAAGACTTCAGACACTAAGCCTGGAGCATTTTGCCTAGCCTAAGCTGCCGCGTTTGATCTGTTCGCGCTCGATCGCCTCAAACAAAGCGAGGAAATTACCTTCTCCAAACCCCTCAGCCTGCGATCGCCGCTCAATGATTTCCAGGAAAAAAGTTGGCTGAGCGAATATTGGCTCGGTAAAAATTTGCAGCAGCAAGCGCTGAGGTTGTTCTGGGTGCCAGTCAACTAAAATTTGCTGCTCTTCTAGTATTTTCAGATCAAGTAAAAGCTTCTCAGGTAAACGCTGGCGGAGATTTTGATAGTAGCTGGCAGGGGTTTTTAAGAACTGCAACCCACGCTGCCGTAAATCAGCGATCGCCGCCACAATATTGTTGGTTCTTAAGGCAATGTGCTGAATCCCTGAACCACGGTTGATATTTAGAAATTCTTGAATTTGGGAACTGGGCGAAGCGGGTTCGTTAATGGGAAACTGGACTGAACCCTGGGGATGAACCAGGACCTGGCTCCGCAGGGCCGAACGCTGGGTTTGAATTGCAAAGCTGCGATCGCCCCGGAGCCCCAAAACTTTTTCATACCAAGCGATCGCCACGGGTAAATCTGGGTTAGCGACATTTAGCACACAGTGGTCAATGTGCTGAATCAAAGCCGCAGCCTGATCAGTTTGAACCAACTCTAAACCCGGTAATAAAGGAGTTGAGCCTGTGCGTTGAACCAGCGTATGTCGCAGGTTGCCCCAGCCTTGAATCTGCGCGAGTTTGAGTTCTCCCCGTTCGGTCGTCTCAACTTGGAGCGGTTGCAACAGCTTTGCCCCAGCGGCGATCGCCTGATTCAGGATGACAGGCAAATCTGCCACTCGCAGGGCTAGATCTGTCACTCCCACCGCCTGCACGTCTAAAAACTGAGCAACTGGGCTGTGCTGGCTCAGTGGAGAAGAAAGCGCAAAATAGATGTCACCAATATGGACAATTTCTGTCCGAGTATGAGGCGTAATCTGAGTTCCAACAGCAGCAAAGCCAATTTCAGAAAACCAATCCCGCCACCGCTGGGCATCCTCAACATAAAAATGGATGTGATCGATATCCATGTTGATTGGTTCAGCGATTCCTGATTCCGAAACGATAGAGAGAGAGTTTGCAGTTGCACCCATCCTCTTCGATGCCTCCCCTGAAGCCTACCATGTCAAATCGAAATGTCTGACAGATCGCTATTGCCCTTAATCTCAGCCGCAAACGCGATCGGTTTGAAGAACCTGTAATCAGGCTGATCAAAACTGCGATTTCTAAATTTGCCTTTGCTTGAACCTCATCTTAGACAGACTGCTGCCGAAAATTTCACATTTCTTTACATTTTTGACAAAATGGCTCTCATCGTAAATTGCACTCTAACGACAATCTCGTGTCAACACCCAGGCGTATAATGAGAGGGCGACTAGCGGAACTTGATATTTCGTAAAAATTCCGTTATCTAATTAATTAAGGAATATCAACTCTTTAGGCGTGGAAGCGCTGCCAATCTGATCGGTAAGTTGTCAAGCCTGAGGGCATTGCTCTCAAGGTCTTTATGACTGCCGCCTAGGGGTTCTAAGATTAAACTCCAAGGGATTGTTTAGCGCTTTATCCTTTTGCAGTGCTTTTAACCCCTGCTGAAACAAACGTCAAAATTTGTAACCTGGCAATTTTACTTTAAGAGGGTTTACTTCCATGACCATAGCTGTCGGACGCGCACAGCCCACGCGGGGATGGTTTGACGTCCTCGACGACTGGCTCAAGCGCGATCGGTTCGTCTTCGTCGGCTGGTCAGGCATCCTGCTGTTCCCCTGCGCTTTCCTGGCGCTGGGCGGCTGGATGACCGGCACCGCCTTCGTTTCTTCCTGGTACACCCACGGTCTGGCCAGCTCCTACCTGGAAGGGTGCAACTTCCTGACCGTCGCCGTTTCTACCCCCGCCAACAGCATGGGGCACTCGCTGCTCTTGCTCTGGGGCCCAGAAGCCCAAGGCGACTTTACCCGCTGGTGCCAACTGGGGGGCTTATGGACTTTTGTCGCCCTGCACGGCGCCTTCGGTCTGATTGGCTTTATGCTGCGGCAGTTTGAAATTGCTCGCCTAGTCGGCTTGCGTCCCTACAACGCGATCGCCTTTTCCGGGCCGATCGCCGTGTTTGTGAGCGTGTTTCTGATGTACCCGTTAGGACAATCGAGCTGGTTCTTTGCCCCCAGTTTTGGGGTGGCTGGCATCTTCCGATTTATTCTCTTCTTCCAAGGCTTCCACAACTGGACGCTCAACCCCTTCCACATGATGGGCGTCGCCGGTATTTTGGGTGGTGCCTTGCTGTGTGCCATTCACGGTGCCACCGTTGAGAACACCTTGTTTGAAGACGGCGAAAAATCGAACACCTTCAGCGCCTTCAACCCCACTCAAGCCGAAGAAACCTACTCAATGGTGACGGCCAATCGGTTCTGGAGCCAAATCTTCGGGATTGCCTTCTCGAATAAGCGGTGGCTGCACTTCTTCATGCTGTTTGTGCCGGTGACTGGCCTGTGGATGGCCTCAATTGGCGTCGTCGGCTTAGCGTTGAACCTGCGGTCTTATGACTTCATCTCGCAGGAAATTCGCGCCGCTGAAGACCCCGAATTTGAGACGTTCTACACCAAGAATGTTCTGTTGAACGAGGGCATCCGCGCTTGGATGGCCCCGCAAGACCAGCCCCATGAAAACCTTAGCTTCCCCGAAGAGGTACTGCCCCGTGGTAACGCTCTCTAGTAATTCAATTGTCGCGGGTAATCGCGACCAAGAATCCTCAGGATTTGCCTGGTGGGCAGGTAACGCCCGTCTAATTAACCTCTCTGGTAAGCTACTGGGCGCTCACGTTGCCCACGCCGGCCTGATTGTGTTCTGGGCTGGAGCCATGACTTTATTTGAAGTGGCTCACTTCATTCCAGAAAAGCCGATGTATGAGCAAGGCTGCATTTTGCTGCCCCACATTGCCAGCTTGGGCTGGGGGGTTGGCCCTGGCGGAGAAGTCACAGACATCTTCCCCTTCTTTGTCGTGGGTGTCGTTCACCTGATTTCCTCAGCAGTGCTTGGCTTGGGTGGAATTTACCATGCTGTTCGTGGGCCAGAGGTATTGGAAGAGTATTCTTCTTTCTTCGGCTACGACTGGAAAGACAAAAACCAAATGACAAGCATTTTAGGCTTTCACCTGATTGTCTTGGGTTTTGGCGCTCTGCTGCTGGTGATCAAAGCCATGTTTGTCGGGGGTCTATACGACACTTGGGCCCCGGGTGGGGGTGATGTCCGCTTGGTCACAAATCCGACCTTGAATCCGGCTGTGATCTTTGGCTATCTCGTCAAATCTCCCTTTGGTGGAGACGGTTGGGCAGTTAGCGTTGACAACCTCGAAGATGTTGTCGGCGGCCACATCTGGATTGGTTTAATTTGCATCGCAGGTGGGATTTGGCACGTTTTGACTAAGCCATTTGCCTGGGCTCGCCGTGCTTTTGTTTGGTCTGGAGAAGCCTACTTGTCTTACAGCTTGGGCGCACTCTCCCTGATGGCCTTCATTGCTACCTGCTTTGTCTGGTTTAACAACACGGTTTATCCGAGTGAGTTCTATGGCCCGACTGGACCAGAAGCCTCTCAGGCCCAAGCCATGACCTTCTTGGTGCGGGACCAACGCTTGGGAGCTAACGTCGGTTCTGCTCAAGGTCCAACTGGCTTAGGCAAGTACCTGATGCGCTCTCCGACCGGAGAAATTATCTTCGGTGGTGAAACCATGCGCTTCTGGGATTTCCGCGGCCCTTGGCTAGAGCCGCTGCGTGGCCCAAATGGCTTAGATCTGAACAAGATCAAGAACGATATTCAGCCCTGGCAAGCTCGTCGGGCGGCTGAATATATGACCCATGCACCTTTGGGTTCTTTGAACTCAGTCGGTGGTGTGGCAACAGAAATCAACTCGGTGAACTTTGTTTCGCCTCGTTCCTGGTTGTCCACCTCTCACTTTGTGCTGGCCTTTTTCTTCTTGGTCGGTCACCTTTGGCATGCTGGTCGAGCCAGAGCGGCTGTGGCTGGGTTTGAGAAAGGGATTGAGCGGGAAACTGAACCCGTACTCTCGATGCCCAACCTAGACTAGTCCCTGGTTTAAGACGGTCTATTTAAACCAATCAAAAAGAGTTCCTGAAAATTCAGGAACTCTTTTTGATTTATGGGCTGGATCGCCGATCATGAAATAAGTGCTGAGATTGCCCGATCGCCAGGAGAGAATCAGTTTGAATTTTCAGTCAGTCATCGCCACCTTGCACCAGTTTTGGGCCGATCGCGGATGCTTAATTGTGCAGCCCTACGACATTGAAAAAGGGGCAGGCACCAAAAGCCCCCACACCTTTTTGCGATCGCTGGGCCCAGAACCGTGGTCAGTTGCCTACGTTGAACCCTGCCGTCGGCCTGGCGATGGCCGCTATGGCGAGAACCCGAATCGCTACCAGTACTACTATCAGTACCAGGTTTTGATCAAACCTTCTCCAGATAATATTCAGGATATTTACCTGGACTCCCTGCGGGCTTTGGGAATTCGCCCGGAAGACCATGATGTCCGCTTCGTGGAAGATAACTGGGAAGATGCTGCTGTTGGAGCCTGGGGTGTGGGTTGGGAAGTCTGGCTGGATGGGATGGAAGTGACTCAGTTTACCTATTTTCAGCAGTGTGGCGGGCTAGACTGCCGCCCCGTCTCGATTGAGATTACCTATGGTCTAGAGCGGCTGACCATGTATCTGCAAGAAGTCGATGCGATCGCCAAAATCGACTGGAATGATCACATTACCTACGGCGATGTTCACCTGCAAGGGGAAATTGAGCAGTCCACCTATAATTTTGAGGCTTCTAATCCAGAATTGCTGTTCACTCTGTTCGGACTGTATGAGCAAGAAGCCGAGCAGTTGATTCAAGCGAGTCTGGTTCTACCGGGCTTGGATTACGTGCTCAAGTGCTCTCATACGTTTAATCTTTTAGATGCTAGGGGAGTAATCTCGGTTACAGAGCGCACCCGCTACATTGGCCGAATTCGCAGCCTGGCCCGCCGGGTGGCCCAGCTTTACGTCAAGCAACGGCAAACTTTGGGGTTTCCCCTATTGGCCAAGCAATAACGGGCAGTCATAGATGCTTAAATTTTGTGGGGCACTACTGGGGCTAGTACAAAAGCAGGGTCAAAACAAAATTAGCGGCAAACACAAACAGCCAGCCGTTAACCACCGCCGCTTTCGTGGATTTGCTTACCCCTTTCGCACCACCTGTGGTTGTCAGCCCCCAGCCACAGCCTGTAATGGCGGCGATCGCCCCAAATACGAAGGATTTCAGCAAAATATTTAGCAGATCAGCCGGGGCTAAGGTCGCCCGTAAATCATTCAGAAAGTCGATCGCAGATAGGCCGTAGAACTGCACTCCAGACAAAACACCCCCAACCAGACCGAAGCTCATCGCGATCATCGTCAGGACGGGCAGCATAATGCAGCAAGCAACAACCCTTGGCACCACGAGATAATTCACGGGGTCAGTCTGGAGCATATACAATGCATCTAGCTGTTCTGTCACCTGCATTTCACCGATTTCAGCCGCAAAGGCGGAGCTAACCTCGCCGACAATCAGGCTAGCCACTAAAATGGGAGTCAGTTCGCGGCAGTAGCCCAGAGCAAACGCACCGCCAACTAAGCTATTGGCGCCCAATTGCTCCAGTTCTCGACACATTTGCACCGTGAATAGCACTCCGGTAAAACTATTAATTAATAGAACCGCAAATAAAGATCCCCAGCCGACGATCGCCATTTGCTCTAACACGTTGCCTCGATGGATTTTTCCCCGCAAGATTCGCATCATGACTTGCCCCAACAAAAACAAACTGATCGAGAACCTGTAAAACCACTGATCTTGGGAAATTTGAGAAAAACTAAATTTAGGCATAGGTTATAGGATCTGCAAGGCACGCATGGCGAGTCGAGTGGGTTGGACAATTTTTTAAATGTTCTATAATCCTGTGGTGTGTTGAGAAGTGGATCTATGCAAAATAGAAACGACTCAGACGAAACAGAAGCTGGAAGTCTCCGGTTTCAATTGGAAGCATAGAACTAGAAGCAGTTGTAATTTTGTCGATGAAGTCAACAGTGTTGGTTACGATTGTCTTACTAAAAAACAGTCTTGTTCAGCCTAACTGGCCGATCAAGCGCCAGCCAACAGGTGTCGCTATCAAGGCAGTCTAATTTGATGAGCACTGAACTATCCCTGCTGATGTCGGATCCAGAAGCCCTGAGAAAGTTATCAACTGATCAGTTGATAACTATTATCTTTCAGCAACAGAAAATTATTGACCAGCTCCAGCGAGAAGCTCACTTAACTTCGGCTGCGATTCCGATTGAGCAGTCTTGGCCCTCCAGTTTACAGACTTCAAGCAGTCTATTGGCTGCTCTGCCGCATTTGGTAATTAAAACTGAAGCCGGCAGTTATCACCTACCCTTAGTGGGAAATAACTGTTGGACAATTGGGCGGAGTGAAGATAACGCCGTTGTTCTAACCGATCGCTGGCTGTCCCGCAACCACGCCATGCTGCAATGCATGGGAGTGGGCGAGTTTTACCTCATTGACTTGGGCAGCCGGAATGGAACTTTTGTGAATGGCCGCCGGGTCAGCGTACCGGTTGCCTTAGAAGATGGCGATCGGCTCACGTTTGGCCAGACCGAAGTTCTGTTTAATTGCACTCCGATCACGGGTGGCTCACCCTTGGCCGATTCGGGCAATCTGAGTCCGGTGATCGAAAAAGCCTCAACCACCGCTTTGCTGCACCTGCGGCGGCTGATTTCAGTCTTGGTAGTTGACATTCGCAACTTCACTGTCCTGACCCGCCAGCTAGATGAACGGCTGCTGTCAGAAGTGATCGGCACCTGGTTCCATCTGGCCGGAGAAATTATTCGTCGCTACGGCAGTTGGGTGGACAAATACATTGGTGATGCGGTGATGGCGGTTTGGATCCACAGCACTGATGAGATGAACACCCAAGATAATCAAGAAATGAGACGGATTTTTGATGCGCTGCGGGCCCTGCATGAAATGACAAGTTCCCTCCATTTGCGCTACCCCTTACCCTTCCAACTCCGCATTGGGGCTGGCATTAATACGGGCTATGCGATGGTCGGCAATGCTGGTTCGGGCGATCGCCCAGAGTACACTGCCCTGGGAGACACCGTTAATGCCGCCTTCCGGCTAGAAACCTCCACCAAGCAGTTGGGGCTAGACATTGCCCTTGGCATGACGACCTATCAGCATTTATCGCCAGAAGAACAAAAGCGACTGGCTTTTCAGCGGCATGTGGTCAATCTGAAGGGATATGATCTGCCCGTCCCCACCTATGCCGGATCTTTTACGGATCTTGATACTTTCCTGCAAATTCGGGCCAAGGTAGATGATACGCTTTTTTAATAGGCTGCATATGCACATAACTCGTATTTAAGATTCGGAGGTAGGCAGTGATGCAACGATTCGGCCGCTGGTTAAGCCTGTTAGGCTTGGTTCTGATCAGTTTCTGTAGCTTTGGGGGCTGGTTTCAACCTGCAATCGCGGGGGGACTGGGCGTTCAGCCTGTCACCCTTTTGGCAGTAGAAGAAGTTGACCTGACCAACGTGGTAGATGAAAAGTTGGGAAGTGCCTATGGCAAAAAAATTGACTTGAATAACACGAACATTACGGCTTTTTCCCAGTATCGCGGACTTTACCCAACCCTGGCTCGGTTGATTGTCCAGAATGCTCCTTACGAAAAAGTTGATGATGTCTTCG
Organism: Aphanocapsa sp. GSE-SYN-MK-11-07L; assembly: GCA_019359715.1. Classification (GTDB taxonomy): domain Bacteria; phylum Cyanobacteriota; class Cyanobacteriia; order Thermosynechococcales; family Thermosynechococcaceae; genus JAHHGS01. The sequence goes on from JAHHGS010000083.1 coordinate 44,699, forward strand.
ATTTACCAGGTCTGAGCGATCGCCAAAAAGAGCTGCTGGAAGCGAATGCTGATAACTTTACGGTCACGTCCGTTGAAGAAGCCCTCGTCGAAGGCGGCGATCGCTTCAATAATGGCGTTTACAAGTAAGCTCAGTCTTTGCCTAGACAATGCCTAGACAGTAGGGTGTGAGAATTGCCTGATCAACAAGGTTACGGATCATGGTTTTCTTCCCACTGACTCTCACCTAGTGCTCCTTTGGGAGTCGTGCAGGTAGATGGCTTGCATGAAATACAGATCATTTTTTGCCAGCTTCGCCCCGCGAGGCTGGCAAAAAGCTTTAACTGGCGGAAGCGTGAAGCGCTATAGTGTGGCATGAGCTGGGTTTGGCGGTTAGGAACTCAATCGTAGCGATGGCCACTGAGGTTGGAAAGGAGCCTGGAATTATTGGATCAGTTTGATGTTCTGATCATTGGGGCTGGGGCGGCTGGTCTTTACGCGGCCCTCTCAATTGATCGCAACTGGCGAGTCGGTCTCGTCACGAAAGATACGCTGGCTGAATCCGCTAGCGATTGGGCCCAAGGCGGCATGGCCGCAGCCATCGATCCCAATGATTCGCCGGCTCTGCACGCTAGCGATACCCTCAAGGCAGGGGCGGGGCTATGCGACCCCCAGGCGGTCGAATTTTTGGTCAGCCAGGCGGCAAAGCAGGTGCAGGCGCTGCTGGAAATGGGCATTGCCTTTGATCGCCAGGGCGATCGACTCGCTTTCACCCTAGAAGCAGCCCACTCCCGTCCCCGGGTTTTACATGCGGCCGACACCACCGGGCGAGAATTAGTCAGCACTCTCACCCATCAGGTGCTCCAGCGCGACAATATTACGATTTTGCCGGAGAGCTTTACGCTCAGCCTCTGGCTTGACCCTGAGCGGCAAACTTGCCAGGGCGTTTGCTTAGTAGAGCCAGATCAAATTCGCTGGTTGCGCTCCCGAATCGTGGTGCTGGCAACGGGGGGAGGGGGGCAGGTGTTTGCCCAGACGACCAATCCCACCCTCAGTACCGGCGATGGGGTGGCGATCGCCTGGCGAGCCGGAGCGCAATTGCGAGATTTAGAGTTTATCCAATTTCATCCGACAGCGCTGACAATCCCCGGCGCACCCAAATTTTTGATCAGTGAAGCCGTGCGGGGCGAAGGGGCCCATTTAGTTGACATCAAGGGGCAGCGATTTCTGTTTGACTATGATCCAGCAGGAGAACTCGCTCCCAGAGATCTGGTCAGTCGAGCCATCTATCTGCATTTGCTCAAAACCCAGCACGAGCACGTTTGGCTAGATTTACGCCCAATTCCTGCTGAAAAAATTCGCCAGCGCTTTCCTAAAATTATGCAGGTCTGCCAAAGCTGGGGAATTGACGTTTTACAGCAGCCGATTCCGGTTGCCCCAGCCGCCCACTATTGGATGGGGGGAATTGTGACAGATAGCCAAGGAGCAACCTCGATTCCCGGACTCTATGCCGTGGGTGAAGTTGCAAGCACAGGCGTCCACGGCGCCAATCGACTCGCCAGTAATTCTTTACTTGAATGTTTAGTCTTTGCGGCCCAGCTTGCCCAGATTGAGTTGCCGAGTCTAAGTCTAGGGTCGGTCTGGCCTCCTGTTACCGTTGAGGGCCAGCTCCCGCCAAACTGGTCATCGGAGCAAGCCAAAATTGCCAACATCCGGCAGGCTTTACCCAGCTTGATTTGGCAAAGCGCTGGCATTTGTCGGCAGGCGGATGTTTTACAAGCGGCGATCGCCCAAGTGACGATTTGGAAACAAGAATTTCTCAATCTGGCAATGAGTCAATTCATGGTTAGCCTCCAACCGGGGCAGGATCTGGCCCTCTCGCACAAGCCAGCCAACCAGCAGATTCGCCTCTGGAGCGAAACCGATAACTTGCTTGATATTGCGGAATTAATTTTGCGGAGTGCCGCGTTTCGGACAGAAAGTCGGGGCAGCCATTATCGGCTCGATTATCCGCAACCAGACCAGGACTGGCAGGCCCATACGCTGATCCAAAATCAAAATTGGCAGCGATCAATGCTAATTCAGCAGGCGTGCTGCGGCTGAGAGTGGACTATAATGCCCTCAATGCTATAGTTGCACCCATGATTGCAGTTTATCCGGGCAGCTTTGACCCGATTACTTTAGGTCATCTTGACATCATTGAGCGGGGTTGCAGGCTATTTGAGCAAGTGATTGTGGCGGTCTCTCACAATCCAACCAAAACTCCTCTGTTCAGCGTGGAACAGCGTATGCAGCAGATTAGCGATTGTACTCGGCATCTATCGAACGTCAAGGTTGACAAATTTGAGATCTTGACAGTAACCTACGCTAAAATGCAGCATGCTCAAGTCTTACTGCGGGGGCTGCGGGTACTATCAGACTTTGAATACGAGCTCCAAATGGGGCATACCAATAAGAGTTTATGTCCAGAGATTGAAACCGTTTTTTTGGTTACATCGAACGAATACAGTTTTTTAAGTAGTAGTCTGGTTAAAGAAATTGCCAAGTTTGGTGGGGTTGTTACCCATCTTGTACCTTCCAACGTCGCAAGCGATTTAGAAAAATGTTACGCCAAAACATACCTGGGATAGATCCTAACCGCGCTGGCTCTGAGCTGACTCCTCGCATCTCTAAATTTGAACCAGAGAGGCTAGAACTTGTGCAGCAAGTGCAGCGACTCGAAGAAATGATTATTTTAGATGGCGTAAAACTCCCATTGACAGGTCGCAAACTTGTGAATGAAGAGCAGCTCTTGAACCAGCTCACTCGCTTAGAGCAAAGTATTCCAGAAACAGTTCAAGCGGCAGAGAAGATTTTGCTGCGGCAAGAAGATATGCTGACGCGCGCCAATGAGTATGCCCAAGAAGTGATCAAAACCGCAGAGCAGCGGGCGACCAAAATTGCCGACGAATTAAGAATTGTCCAACAGGCTGAAATGGAAGCGCAGGAAATTCGGCAGCGGACTCAGCAAGAAGCGAACGCTTTGCGGCAGCAGGCCCAGCAGGAAGCAGAAGCGATGCGAAAGCAGGCGGTAGAAGATGTTCAGCAGTTGCGCCGCCAGTTGCAGCAAGAGATAGAGGAAATGAAGCGAACCGCCAGGACAGAGTGCCAGCAAATTCAGGTTGATGCGGATAAATACGCCGATCGCGTCCTGTCTGATCTGGAGCGTCAATTTCAGCAGATGCAACAGGTGCTGAATAATGGCCGCCAACACCTCAGGAATACACAAGTTCGCCCCCCCAGCTAAGGATCAGTCATCATGTCTGAACCGATCGCGCCGATTACGCTGCCGCCCTGCAAGAACGCTGATCAGGAGGCGCGCTGGCTACAGGCTAGCCTGCACGACTGGCTCGATCAAGAGTTTCTGCCAGAAGCAGTTAACCAGCAGATTGCCAGACGAGCTGCCCAAGTTTACCTGCGGCAGCGCCTAGAGGGGGAAAATGATTTGGGGTCGCTGGTGATTGCGATTTTGACTGAAATGCAGGGGTTTGATTTTTCCCAAAGTTTTTACAGCGAATTTGCGATCGCCAATGCCGTCGGCGATTTACTGCTGAAAAGTCTGGGGATTGATACCTGCTGTGGGGATTCTTAAATCAAGGCAGAAGGCAGAAATATCTGCTGTCATCAGGTTCAAGCAAGATTAGCAGGGCTAATCTTGCTTGAAAAATAAAAATTCTGCCTTAATTGGATGAAGCGCTTACCAGCTAGACTTAACCACGCCAGGCAGTAAGCCTTCGTGGGCCATTTCGCGCATGACGTGGCGAGATAAGCCAAAATCACGATAGTAGCCTCTCGACCGACCCGTTAGCCAGCAGCGATTCCGCAAGCGATTGGGGGCACTGTTGAGGGGAAGTTGCTGCAACTGGCGGTGCAAGTCCATCCTTGCCTGTTGAGATGTTGCTTTAGTGATTTGTTCCTTCAAATCTGCCCGCTTTTGAGCGTACTTATCCACCAATTTCTGGCGTTTTTTTTCCCGCTCAATCATGCTCTTTTTAGCCATGGGTTCTGTGTCGAGTCAATAAATAAATTCAGCATCCTCCATCTTAACGGATTCCTCTGAATGAGTACAAACATAATCTTGCCCTGGCAAGACCCCGCCGTGATTCGCCATAGCCAGCATTTATGCCAGAGTTTTGCCCACTGGACAGGTCAAAACTTACTAGCATCCCATCACAATCCAGAAACGCAAGCTCGTTATCTTTACGAAGCAGCGTTTGCCGTCTTGTCCCATGGTCTAGAAGCTGACCCAATCCTTAACTATGGCAATCAAGTGGCGTTAAACCTGTGGCAGATGACCTGGCAAGCGTTTACTCAAATGCCTTCGCGGTTGACGGCGGAACCGATGGAGCGAACGGAGCGCGATCGCCTGCTGGCAATGGCGGCTGCCCAGAACTACATCAGCGGCTACCGAGGGGTCAGAATTGCCAGCACAGGCGCCCGCTTTGAAATTATCGACGCCATGATTTGGGATCTAATCGACCAACGCGGGCAAAAACTGGGACAAGCCGCCAGGTTCAATCGCTGGCAACCCTACCGATAATCATCGATTCAAGAAAACCCCAGTTTTGTCGGGAAGTGAATCGGGTTGGTGAACGGCCCAAGCCAAAAATCGTTCGGTGGAGTAGAGGGCAAGCTGATTGCTGACGCCGTTAAAAATGCTGTCAAAGGCATGGTCTGCCCAAGGAATCTCCAAGTAAACGGCTCGATTTCCGCTAGCCTGAAGCCGCTCAGACATTGCTCGCCCAAATTTTGCCTCGACCAGATGATCGCGATCGCCATACACCAGCAAAGTGGGCGGCAGCGAACGAGTGACAAACTGCCACGGTGACGCTTGCTGGTAGCGATCGCCAACTTGCTGGGGAGTGCCGCCCAAATACGATCGCAACACGGCTCGAATATCAATTGGATCAGGGCTAGGTAGGTCATAGTAGCCCACCTTTAAATCAACTGGGCCATAGTAGCCAATCACAGCTTTGAACTGGAACGGACTGGGCTGATAGCCTGCCAGCATCGCCAATTGACTGCCTGCCGATCGCCCCATGATTGCCATTCTGTCTGGATCAATCTCATATTCAGCGGCTCGTTGCTGGAGATGAACTAGCGCCGCTTGAAGATCCTCTAACTGGGCCGGAAACTGAAACCGAGGCGCATACCGATAGCCGATCGCCACCACCACGTAGCCCCGGGCCGCCAGGTATCGACTAAATGCTTCGTTATCGCTCGGATGCCCTGATTGCCAAGCTCCGCCATGCACTACTACTAAGGCGGGGTAGCTGCCAACCTGGGCCGGTTGATACAAGTTCAACCGGAGTGGAACACGATCAGGGCGGGCAAACTCAATCCCCGTGGTTTGGCGAATTTTGGCGGCGGGAATGCCGCGAAACGCATCCACGAGAACAAAAGGAGCGGGACGCATTTTTTGCTGAGCTGCGGCTGAGATGCCCTTCAGGTAATCTGCACCGAGCGCAGATGAGATGACAGTCTCAAATCGCTGATGAGTTCCAGGCAATTGCAAAAGCGGCAGCAGACTGAGCATCAGTGCCAGCAGACTCGCCGCCAAGCCAAATCGATACAGCCAGTGCCGACGGAATTTAGCTTGCAGCAGTAGGAGTAGCGCGATCGCATTCCCCACCACTAGCCACGGACTGATCTCCGGCGCACCCACCGACAGGGGTAACAGCAAGAAAGTAGGAGCTGGAATCACAATCCACGAAGACACAAACAAACCGATGGCACTTAGGGCCATTCGACCCCCAAAGCCGGTCAGCTCGACTATTTGTCTAGAATTTTTAGAATTGCTTGGCACGGCAGCAGCGTTTAGTTTACGAACTCAAAAGCACATCCTAATCATGGGATGACGACTGACCTAGCTGTTGGGCGATCGATTTTGCTATCTGACTGAGAATACGCTGAGTTGAGACTGAGAGTTTTGTTGGCATAAACTTAGCTAATTTCTAGTTTTGCTTCACAGCCGCTTCAGTAGCGCTTGAGATGCTTTGAGCGTTAGTTTGATGATGTTTTGACACATCAAATCATCGTTAAATCTTCTGCTAGGAATTATTAATGAAAATTACTCCATTGCTGACAAGTGTTGCCTTAGCAAGTTTGGTTATAGTTTGGGATGCCCCAATCAAAGCGATTAATCCTGCTTTGGTGACAGCATCAGCTCAGTCGATGCAGGACACGATGGGTATTAGCACCCAGCAGAAAATTGCCGAGATCACCAAAAATAAGGGTCAAAAAGGCAGCGGCGATCAACTACGGAAATATTTTTTAGGTGACTTAGAACCGCTTGCTGTCCAACCCGGTGGAGCAGGCATGGTGGTTAATCTCTACAACAAAGCTAGTAATACAACCTTTTCCTACTGTGCGACTTACGACGTGGTCGTGGCAGTTAAGTCCGGCCGAGTGCCCAAGTTTGCAGCGGCTGAAGTGAAGTAAGTGACTCATCCCCTTTGATGAATCTGGGCGTCAGGTCATGATCGTAGTTGATAGAGGATGCCCTGTTGTTTATGCCACTTGATCCAAATTACGGCGTAACGCCAACCTTAAACCTATGAACTGGAAAATTGCCTGTTTCGCTGTCGGACTAATCGTCACCGCCAGTTTGACTGCCTGCTCTGGACAGTCTGCAACCACAAATCAGGCGGCTCCCAGTCCTGCCGATGCGATGCAGCAGGGTGGTGCCATGAAAGGCGATGCAATGAAAGACGACGCGATGAAAAAAACACCGTAGCGATGAAAAAATCTTTTCTACAGCGACGGCGATTCCTGTTGTGCCTAGGGCTAGGAGTTGCTGGTACGGCGGTTTTTGGATCGCGGTGGCAACAGATACCTTCAAAGGTGGCGTTCGGAAATGTCGTCCCCAAGGGAATTTCCCCTCCCAGTCAGCCCCTAGTTGTCCTAGGCGGAAAACCTTTGCCAGAGTTTGAGGGGATTAGTGCCTGGCTCAATTCTGAGCCGCTGACGATCGCCGATCTCAAAGGCAGCGTTGTTCTAGTGCAGTTTTGGACGTTGGGCTGTATTAACTGCCTGCGCACGTTGCCCTACATGGCTCGCTGGCACCGCCAATATGCCGCCCAAGGGCTAAAGGTAGTCGGCATTCATACGCCAGAGTTTGCCTATGAGCGAGATTTGAACAACATCAAAAAGGCGATTCAGCAGCACCAAATTACCTATCCCGTGCCGGTTGATAACGCTTTTAAAACCTGGAATGCCTACAGCAACCAATACTGGCCCCACCTATTTTTGGCAGACCGTCAGGGTCTAATCCGCTACGATCACATTGGCGAAGGTGCCTATGACACCACTGAGCAAACCATTCGCAAACTGTTAGGCTAAAGCGGCTTAGCTTAATCGACTTCCAATTAAGTTCCAGTCTGGTTGGCGAATCTCGCCGTAGCCGCGCAGCAAGGAAAAGCCCGACTGAGCTTTATTCGGAATAAAATCAAGCTGATCAATCAGGGGATGAATCGGTGTTTCCTGCTCAATTCCAGATCTAAGTGCTGATGAATGCTTCTAACCTATCGATTGGTTTGGCTCTCCTGGGCGGTGTTGTAACCGTCCTTTCCCCCTGTGTGCTGCCGATTTTGCCAATTTTAATTGGGCGATCGCTGCAATCCGATCGCTACGGGCCAGTTGCCCTAGTTTCTGGGTTGGTGATCGGGTTTGCTGTGGTTGGCAGCTTGCTGGGCATCACCGCCAGTTGGTTGACGGGTTTGACTAATTTTCTCCGTCAAGTGGCGATCGCCTTGCTGCTGGTTTTGGGCGGATTGGCGATTTTTCCCACCCTCAGCTATCGGCTATTTGGCTATTTACCAATCGCCCACTGGGTGAAGGAGCAGCCACGAATTGGTCTGGTCGGTGAGTTTTGGCTGGGCACTCAACTGGGCTTGCTCTGGACTCCCTGTGCTGGGCCGGTTTTGGGCGGAATTTTAATCCTAGCCACCGCGCATCAGCAGGCCATCAGTGCGTTTGGGCTATTGGTCGTCTACGGTCTGGGAGCGGCGTTGCCCCTACTGGCGATCGCCTACGGTGGCCGCACCTTTAGCCATCGACTGCTGCAACTGCGCCCCTACAGTGCCACCGTGCAGCGGATTGGTGGGCTGATGATTGTGGGGACGGCGATCGCCATTCTGCTGGGTTGGGATACGCAGATTCAGCTTTGGCTTGCCCCCTTGTTTCCACGACTCCCTTTTTGAGGTTTTAGATGGATGCATCCGTTCCAACTCGGCGCAAAACCAAGTCCCCTCAGCAGGCGTTTCTGGCTAAAACGTTTCACTGGGTCAACATTGTGGCGCTGGTTTTAATGATCAGCAGTGGGCTGCAAATCTACAATGCCAACCCGGTGTTTGGGGGACGGGGGGGCTGGCATTTCCCCGATCTGGTGCTGCTGGGGGGCTGGCTGGCGGGTGGGCGAGACTGGCATTTTGCGATCATGTGGGTCTACTCGCTCAACTTGTTCTGGTATGGAATTTATGTTTTTGTCACCCGCCGCTGGCAGCATCGGTTTGCCAGCAGCAGCGATCTGAAGGCCGTCAAAGCCAGCCAAAACATCAAGCGCAAAAACTATGCTTGGCACCGACTGGTTTATACGGCGATCGTGCCAATTTTGCTGTTGGCGATCGCCAGTGGGTTAGCCATGTACAAACCGGCTCAATTACACTGGCTGTCTGGCTTGTTTGGCAATTGGCAGACCCTGCGGACGGTTCACTTTATCACGGTGCCAATTGTGGTGGGGTTTACGTTTGTTCACTCTGTTATGGCTCTGAGAGCGGGCACCATTCGCCTTGTCAAATCGATGTTTTTCTAAACCTAGTTTTCTACTGCACCTATGAGCTTGATTTTGCCTCAGCGATCGCTCTCTCGCCGTCAACTCCTGCAATGGTCAGGTCTTTCCGGGGCAGGACTCCTGCTGGGCGGCTGCCAGTCAAGGTTTTTACCTGACAAAATCACTCAAGGTTCAAGGTTTTTAACTGATAAAGTTGGGCAAATTTCTGAACCCCTTAATCAGAAAATTGAAGCCCTGATGCTCTCGCAACAGCCAGTGCCGGAATTTGCCGCCAGTGAGATCGAACCTGACAAGCTGCTAATTAATACTTTTGATACCACGCCCCAAATTGACCCAGCTCAGTTTCGGCTGACCGTCAACGGCGAGGTGAACAAGCCAATCCAGCTCAGCCTGACAGAGCTGCAAAACTTGCCGCTGACTTCAATGGTGATTCGCCATGTTTGCGTGGAAGGCTGGGCGGCGATCATTCAGTGGGGCGGGGTGCGCCTGCGAGATTTGATTCAGTTAGCGCAACCCAAACCAGGGGTGCGCTATGTGTTTTTTCAGTCAGCAGACGGCTACTACGAAAGCTGGGATATTGCTTCCTGCCTGCATCCCCAGACCTTGATGGCCTACCAAAAAAATGGGCAGCCCTTGGCGATCGATAATGGTGCGCCGCTGCGGCTGGCTGCTCCAATTAAGCTGGGCTACAAGCAAAGCAAGTGGGTGACAGGCATTACCCTGCTGAGCGCTCTGCCAGCCCAAACAGGTTATTGGGAGGATCAAGGCTACGAGTGGTTTGCTGGACTTTAATAGGTTGCAATCAGACTTGCCAGCTTCTTGAGCACCTGCAATGCCGCTTGCCATTCCTGAGTCAGCATATAGAGCGAAAACACATCTTCAGTCTCGCCCAAAATCTTTAGAATGCGTGGGTAACTCACTATTAGCCACGACTCCGATTGGGGAGCTTTACGAGATTTGCTGATCAGGACTGATGGAACGATCGAGTGGGGTTGTTCAGTCTTAGTTTCAAGAAAGGCTAAGCAAGTGCGGGCAGAATTGTCATAATAGTTTAAGAAAGATAAAGCAGGAGCACCTTAACTGCATGGCCATGCAAGTGCCGATTTTGGGTAAAGTCAAAAACCCCGTCCCTCTGGTGGTTGGATTAATAGCAGCAGGGGTTTTGGCCGCAGGTGGCGCGACCTACCTGGTGGTTCAAAACTCAACTAAAAACATTGACCTCCAAGCTTATACGATTTCAGCACAGGCAGAGAAAAATCTGACCGTTCGAGTTACCGCTAGCGGGACAGTGGTGCCGATTCAAACCGTTAACCTGAGTCCCAAGACGGCGGGTCGCTTGGTGCGCCTGTTTGTCGATCAGGGCGATCGCGTCCGCAAAGGGCAGGTGATTGCTCAAATGGACGACAGCGATGTCAAAGCCCAAGTCGCCCAACTGCAAGCCAACCTGGCAGAAGTCAAATCGCGCCGGGCCGAAACGGTGGCAGGCAATCGCAGCCAAGAAATTGCCCAGGCTCAGGCGCAAGTTGAAGTGGCTCAGGCTCGCCTCAACTTGAGCAATGCCAAAGTCAAGCGGAATCTCAGCTTGGCTGACCAAGGGGCAATTTCTCGCGATCGCCTGGATGAACTGATTGCCGATGACGCCAGCGCTAGAGCCAATTTGCGCGATGCCCAAAAGCGGCTTGACCTGTTGCGAGCTGGCTCTCGCCCGGAAGATATTGCCCAAGCTCAGGCTGCGGTTGCAGCGGCGGCGGCTCAACTGAAAGCCGCCCAAGTCACGCTGAATGATACGGTGATCCGGGCTCCCTTTGACGGCATTGTCACCCAGAAATACGCCACTGAAGGAGCCTTTGTGACGCCGACCACGAGCGCTTCGACCACGACTTCCGCTACATCAACTTCAATTGTGGCGATCGCTGAAGGACTAGAAGCCCTGGCCAAAGTCCCGGAAGTTGATATTGGTCAAATCAAAGTTGAGCAACCCGTCGAAATTGCTGCCGATGCTTTTCCGGGCGAAGTGTTCAAAGGAAAAGTGCGGTTAGTGTCGCCGGAAGCGGTGGTTGAGCAAAATGTGACAACCTTCCAAGTCCGCACCCGGATTATCAGCGGCTTCAACAAACTGCGGTCTGGGATGAACATTGACTTAACCTTTTTGGGGGCAAAATTGCCGAATGCGCTGGTGGTGCCAACCGTGGCGATCGTGACTGAAAAAGGACGCACCGGGGTTTACGTTCCAGGCAAAGACAACAAGCCAGAGTTTCGCGCAGTCACGATCGGCTCTTTCCTCCAGGATAAAACTCAAGTTCTGTCTGGAATCGACCCTGGTCAGCGGGTGTTCATCGACTTCCCGGAAAACCTCAAGCCCAAGCAAGACGATCAAGAGTAAAGATTAACCGATGGACATTCTGGAAAGCGTCAAAATGGCGGTGGCCACCCTGACAGCCAACCGCCTCCGCAGTAGTTTAACCATGCTGGGGATGATTATTGGCAATGCCTCGGTGATTGCGATGATTGGGGTGGGGCAAGGAGCGCAGCGTTATGCGGCTGGACAGTTCGAGTCGTTAGGGCCAAACACGCTGTTTATCACCCCTGGTTCGCCAGGAGCCCGCCAGCGCTCCTTTGACGTGCCCAGAAATTTAACTTGGGCCGATGCGAGGGCGATCGCAACGCAAGTGCCATCGGTGAGAGACGTTGCGCCCCAATTGCAAAGCCAGCAGACCTTAACAGTTGGCAGTCGCAAGCGGTTGACGTTGACGGTGGGCACAACGCCAGATTTTTTGCCGGTGCGCGGGTTTGAAGTCCACCAAGGGCGCTTCCTCACCTCGGCTGACGTCGAGCGCAACGCGCGAGTTGTGGTTTTAGGCTGTGAAATGGCCGATACCCTGTTTGGCTATACCGCCTGCAAAATTAAACCGCCTGACGACAGTCCTAGCTCGATTAACCCAATTAATCAGCGAATCCGAATCAGAAATTTATCGTTTCGCATTGTTGGGATTCTGAAAGAAAAAGGCGCATTTTTAGGTACCAGCCAAGATGATGTTGTCGTGGTGCCGCTTTCAACGATGGCCGGACAGGTGATTGGACAAAGATCTCCGTTTGGGGTTTCCCTCACCTTTATTTCAGTGGCTGCCCGCAACGAAGCCAGCATCAATGCAGCCGAGTTTCAAATCGCCAATTTGCTGCGTCTGCGCCACAAAATTACCAACGAGGATGATTTTACAATTCAGACTCAGAAAGAGGCGCTGCAAATTATTAGTAATATTTCCAGTGCCTTGACAATTATGCTGGCAGCGATCGCCGGGATTTCTCTCTTGGTCGGCGGGATTGGGATCATGAATATTATGCTGGTTTCGGTTTCAGAGCGAACGCAGGAAATTGGCTTAAGAAAGGCGATCGGCGCTTCGGAGCAAGATATTTTGGTGCAGTTCATGATTGAGGCAATTATTTTATCGGCGGCGGGGGGTTTGATCGGCACCAGCATTGGAGTTGGAACCGTGATCCTGGTCGGCATTTTCACGCCCTTGCAGGCCAGCGTCTCTGTGCCGGCGATTCTGCTGGCGCTTGGGGTTTCAGGCGGCATCGGGCTATTTTTTGGCGTTCTGCCGGCGCGACGGGCAGCCCAGCTTGACCCGATCGTGGCGCTCCGCAGTGCCTAACTAAGCCTAGATAATTTTTTTGATCTCTCCCTGCACCCGATAAAAACCGCCTCGCCCTGATTCTCGGATTGCTTCAACCAAATAACGTGCGCCAGCTTCCCGCAGCTCTCTGGGAAACCGGAAATTCCAGTCGGGGTGGTATCCCGGAGAAACGACTCGAATCCGCAGTTAACTTCCTTCTTGAACGCATTGAACAATGATGCCCTAGCTAGTATTAGAAGTTGTTTCCAGAGATGCGGAAGGTAATTTCAAGGGGCAGTTTGCTGTGTCGTTGGGGCTGGAGGCTGAGACTTGTTGCTGACCGCCAAACAAAAGACTGCGCCTGCAAAAGCAACAATCACTGCCCCAATTCCAACAATTCGCAGCAGGTCCCGCTGCCCCGACTCTGAGCTTATTGACTCATGGACAGTTTCCTTCAGGTCTCTTTCCTGAACATCTTTGTAGGCAGGCTGAATCAAAGAAGGGGGGAGATCATCATCGTCGCTATAACCCTCCCCATCTAAAGTCGAACGGTGAGGTAAGGAATCATTGCTCGTTCCAACCGCAGCCAGCTCTTTTGCTTTAACAGCCGCTTCTCGCAAAGCAGACAAATCGCCCGTATTGAAATCAGCCCCAACCAAAGTTGCTTTGGGATCAGCTTGTTTAAACTTGATGCTCTGAAATTCGATCGACTCCAAATACTTGAGGAATTCAGCCTCAGCCATTGCTACAGACATATAAGAGGCTTTGATCTTGCGACCAAACCCAATCATGTCGCCATTCATCAGCTCATGGGTTGTACAGCGCTGACCATTCACAAAAATACCGTTGGTGCTGGGCTGCCCCTCAGCATTGCCATCGACGAGGCGATATTTGTAAGTATTGGTGCCAGGAATTGGCACCCGCAGCAGGATTGAGTGCTGTCGAGAAACAGTCTCAAAGTCTAGCACGATCGCATTGACAGAGTCACGCCCAACTGAATATGCCGCAGCTTCCAGGGCGATCGCGTGCCTGCCCTTACCGTCGTTAACAATCAGGACATGCCGCTCCTGCTGTTGATTATTCACCTTGCCCCCCCTAAAATCTTATCCGTTAACACGGGTAAACCGTCGAACCATATCCTAACCTTCAACTAGCGCCGTCGCAAAAGCTGTGATCTATATCACAATGGGTACAAGATCGATAGCCCTTATTTTTGGGGTATCTTAAGCTTGCCAGGAATGCAATCTAGACTAAAATAGCCTTCTGGTTTTAGGGATACTCAGATCTATGTTTAACAGTAAAGATTCAGCCATTGCCAAACTGAGTTCCAGGGATCAACAGCTACTAAACCTGATCAAAACTTATCCAGATATTGAAGATAAGGCAGAAAAATCCCAGCGTGTTACTCAGCTCCTTTGTTTGGACAAAACCCAAGCCATCCTCAAGTATTTATCTAGGGAAATTACTAGCCAAACCGCCTTTAGCTTTACGCTCTGGTTGATTGACGCTGAGCGAGTCAGTCTGAATTGGATCTACGACATGGCCTACACCATTTCTACCAATCCAACTCAGCATGATATTGACCTCAGCAAAATCTATGAAAGCACTAAAAAGCTTGATGTCTTAGATCTAACAATTATTATTACTGAAACTGAAGACGGCTTAGCGGAAATCAAGCTAGATAAACTCAACGTTAAGGACTTAGCTAATAGTCTAGATGAAGGGCTAGCGCTAAGCATGTTGACCTGGTTTCTAACCTTTAAGAAAGTCGCTAGCGTTGATTTGAGCTATATTTCAGAAATCTCTAAAAATATTAATAGGTCTGAACTCCCGTTAGCTGAAAAAGTAGCTTCTAATCAGTCTGAACCTGTTGTTTCCCAAGCCCAGCCGCTGTCTGCAATTGGCGAAATAGAATCTAACAAATCATTCGCTGACTACACATTTGAAGACATGCTATTTGCTTTAAATCTGCGATTAGGGGGTTCAGAAGATCAACTGTTGCCTAGAACCTTAGATAATTTCTTGTTTAAGAAGGTTGTTGACCCCAATGCTGGTTCGGAGAAAGTTGTTTTCCGACCGGGCTTGAAAGTAACAAAGTATTTATACGATGGCAAAGAGCGCCAGATGGCTAATGTCAACGTATGTAGCACTAAAACCTGGCCACCCGGTGTTTATGCAATCCAAAAAGATGAGGATGAAGTTAAGGTGACTCGGCTACCCGGAAATGACTACTTTGAGGTTTTACCGGATGGCCCTGACCCTCATTTGCGGGCATTAACCATTTTATCAATGAGCAATGCAGACCCTGTTTAGAGGTGTCAAATCCATTACGCTGTTTCTGTTTGGTGGATTAGCTAGCTTGGAAAAAGAGTCAAAGACTCCTACCGAGGCTTTTTGGGTGGCGATCGCCGGGCCGTTAGTCAGCTTGCTGATCTCTGGTTTGGTGACAATTGTTGCTGTGGGTACCGGGATTTCGGGGCCGCTGGCTGCCATTCTGGGGGTGTTGGCCTCTGTCAATATGGCGCTGGCACTGTTTAATCTCATTCCTGGTTTGCCGCTGGATGGGGGGAACATCTTGAAAGCCGTGGTTTGGCAGGTAACAGGCAACCCCTATAAAGGGATGAAGTTTGCTGGTCAGGTTGGTCAGATCTTTGGCTGGTTAGCGATTGCATCGGGTCTATTGCCACTAATTTTGTTCGGCAGCGGCATCAACTTTTGGAATGTGATTATTGGCTGGTTCTTACTACAAAATGCTGGTCAGGCAGCTCAGTATGGCGCTGTGCAGGATAAGTTGGTCGGGTTAACAGCGGCAGATGCTGTCATTGCAGATAGTCCCATCGTGGTTGATTCTCTGACGCTACGAGAGTTTGCCGATCAGCGGGTTCTGGACGGCCAGAATTGGCGTAAGTTCTTAGTCACCAATTGCGACGGACAACTGGTGGGCGAGATCACCATAGATGATTTGAAAACCATCCCCAGTCAACTCTGGTCAGAGACACTGGTGCAAACTGTAATGAAGCTCATTGAGCCATCCTTGACGGTAGAGACTGATGCCAGACCCCAGGATTATTTGGGGTGCTGTACCTTCTTTACTGTGATAGATGGCACTCAAGAGCATTGTCTTCACTTTGCTGAGTCAAACCAACAGAAGAGTGCCTGCCTGGTCACTCCTGACTGAGGAGAGCGTTACGACTTTGCCCGGCAAGTGGGCCAATGTCAACAAAATCGCCAGGTTGAGAATCAAAACCCCAATCGCCAGGTGGCCCACGGCAAACGCCAGGACAGACTCCTTCTGAATCCACGGCAGCAGGAGCATCAGGAGGGCCAGCAGCCCACCTAAACTGAAGCGCACTAGCCATTTGGGAAGCGAAATATCGTGATTGAACCGCATCAGCAGATGAATGACGATCGCAAAGGCAGTCGCGTTCACTGACAGATGGCATCCAGGCATGGCGCTTTGGGGGGATGTCGATTTGTCTTGAGTACCCGCGATCTCTCAAGATTAGTCTCCGCCAGCAGCGTTGGCAGGGCAAAGCGGTGCTGGTGATCGCCTTTTTCCCAATTCAGCCAACCCTAATACCGTCGCCCACCGCCGCTAAAGCTACCGCCAGCGCCTCGGTTATCCTCACGAGGTTTAGCTTTATTGACTCTGAGGCTCCGACCCATCCAGTCAGCGCCGTCGAGTTCCGCAATGGCTTTATCTTCTTCGGCATCACTGTCCATTTCGACAAACCCAAACCCACGCATCTTCCCTGTTTCGCGATCAGTGGGAAGTTGGACTCTTTTGACCGTCCCATATTCAGCAAAAACTTCAGTCAAGTCGGCTTGCGTGACTTGAAAAGAAAGATTCCCAACGTAGATTGACATGATAAACAATTTTGAGACGAACGAGGCTATGTTTAGCCTTTGAACGCTCCAGATTGGGTTTGCCCTAGCCTTATGCTAGGAGTGAGCGCCACTTGGATTCTGTGACTTGCACATTTGAGACTGCAATTTAATAGGGATGTCAATATCAATTCAGCCATGTAAAAGTCATTGTCCTGATTTTGAGAAGAAAACAAGATTTACCTTGCCAGTAATCGGATGAGTTTGTGCTTTAGCACCTACTTGATAAACCGAGCGAATCAGTTCAGGCCAAAGTACTGTGGTAGGATTGCCTTGGGCAATTACCTGACCTTGGTTGAGTACATAGAGGCGATCGCAGTAAACGGCTGCCAAATTCAAATCATGGAGAGCTGCAATCGTCGTGATGCTTAATGTTTTCACCAATTCCATGAGTTCCAGTTGATAACGAATATCGAGGTGATTGGTCGGTTCATCGAGAATTAGAAGTTGCGGTTGTTGGGCGATCGCCCTCATCGGGATTCAGAGTGTACTGGTTTGGCAAACATTAAAGCACAGCAAACGTCATGCTAATGGAATTTAGCACTCAAAACCACGCCCCTTACTATACTTTCATCTTTCTTTCGGATATTGGATAACCCGCTCACTGCCGCGCTGCCGCGTTTTAGGATTAATGCTGAACAAGCGGATATATTTACCCTGATGCTCATGCAGACAATCTTCTAGAACTGCGATCTCTTCTGCCTCGCTGGTTGTTTTAATTAGCCCACAGTCAGACCAAGAATTAGCTCGAAATCGCCTTGCATCAGCTTGCTCTATCCCAATGTAATATTTCTGATTTAGCAAATTGCGAACCCAGATTAACGCATCAGAATTCAAAAGTGAAGAGCGATGACCATTGCCAGACCCATTCTGTCGCAAAAAGTCTGAGTGTTCGTTTGATTCATCACGGATGTTTGTAATGCAGACATCATCCTCAGCGCAGAGATACCCCTGCCGCAGTTTTTGATTGATACCAACGACATGACGGGCAAAGTTTGAATCCGATTCCTGGACATTGGGTAAGCGATCGGCTTGTTGTTGATGGATAATCACTGAGCCAGATGCCACGTATTTACCCGCCGAGATTTCCACATTTTCGATCAGCGCATGGGACATGACAATACAGCTATCCCCAACACGGGCATTGAATACCGTAGAGCGGAAGCCGATAAAACAGCCATTTCCCACATAAGCCGGCCCATGAATGAGAGCCATGTGGGTAATGGAGGCATTGTCGCTAATCCACACCGAGTAAAGTTCACCATCGTCTCCCGTGACTCGTCCTTGCTCTAACCCATGGATCACCACGCCATCCTGGATGTTCACGTTTGCGCCAATGTAGAACGGCATTCCCTCATCGGCTCGAATCGAGACTCCGGGTGCAATGTGAACCTGCGTACCAATTCGCACATCGCCAATCACATTGGTGAGCGGGTGGATGTAGACACTCGGATCGATCGCTGGCTCAACAAGTTGCTGTGACCAGGGTGTTGGCGGTGCAGGGATGGTATGGATGTCCATGCTAATATGAGAATGATTATTATTCTAGATCTTACCCGAAAACATTACTCCAAAGTCGGCAACATTAATCTGTTATGAGTCTTACTGTCTACAACACCCTGACTCGTCATAAAGAACCGTTTACCCCGATCTCGCCAGGTAACGTCACGATGTACTGCTGCGGTGTGACGGTGCATGACGATTGCCATTTGGGTCATGCCCGTTCTTGCATTGGCTGGGATGTGGTGCGGCGATATTTACAATGGCGCGGTTATCAGGTGCGCTATGTGCAAAACTTCACCGACATTGACGATAAGATTCTGAATCGGGCGAAGGCAGAAGGTAGTTCAATGCAAGCCATTGTCGATCGCTACATTGCTGCCTACTTCAACGATATTCGACAGTTAAACATCCTGGATGCGGATGAATATCCCCGTGTCACCGAGCATATTCCAGCGATTCATCAATTGATTCAGGCGCTTGAAGAAAAAGGCTATGCTTATGCCATCAATGGCGATGTTTACTATAGTGTGCGGCAGTTTGCAGACTATGGCAAACTCTCTGGACGACAGCTAGAGCAGATGCAAGCGGGGGCAGGTGGACGGGTAGACCCCGCTGAGCCAGAGCGTAAGAAGCAAGACCCAGTTGACTTTGTACTGTGGAAATCTGCGAAGCTGGGTGAGCCTGCTTGGGAATCCCCTTGGGGACAAGGGCGACCGGGCTGGCATATTGAATGTTCTGCGATGATCCGGGCGCGACTGGGAGAAACGATCGATATTCACGGCGGTGGTGGCGATTTAGTGTTTCCGCACCATGAAAATGAAATCGCTCAGTCGGAAGTATTGACAGGTAAGCCTTTGGCAAACTATTGGCTGCACAATGGCATGGTGACAGTGAATGGCGAGAAGATGTCCAAATCTCTGGGCAATTTCACCACAATTCGAGCGTTGCTGGATGGCAACTGGTCAGAGTATCCACAGCCGATTGACCCGATGGTGATTCGGTTGTTTGTGCTGCAAGCCCACTACCGAAAACCATTAGATTTTGCCAAGGCGGCGATCGCGGCCGCCGAGAATGGATGGCAAACGCTCAAAGATTCGCTGGCATTGGATTTGCAGCAATTGAATTTATCGTCGCCCATTCCCAGTGAACTGGATGCTGAATCGGTCAACCGTTTCCAAACTGCAATGGATGATGACTTCAACACAGCGGCTGGACTGGCAGTGCTGTTTGAGCTAGCAAAAGCGCTCAAGCGAGAGTTCAATCTACGCTGCTATCAAGCGGAAAAAGAATGCTCTGATCTGCAATTTCAGACTTCATTGCAGACGCTCACCCGACTGGCGCAAGTATTCGGCTTAGAAGCCAGTAGAGAGACTGTTTCTGCACCAGAGTTTGATGCTATTTGGATTGAATCACTGCTGCAACAGCGGCAACAGGCACGTCAGGAAAAATGCTATGCGGAGAGCGATCGCATCCGCAACGAACTGCAAGCGGTGGGCATTACTTTGATTGATCAACCTAATGGACAAACCCGCTGGCATCGACATTGAGGAGGCAATGAATCCCAAATGGCAACAAACATAACTTTAAAATCCATCTTGGAGGTGAGCGCTAAAGCAACGTTGTCAGATTATGTGACAGTGATCGCTTGGTCACCAATGGGCAATACCTTGGCGGCTGCCTCTGGATCAGGAGAAGTGCGCTTGCTGAAAAATTTTATGAGTGTACCCCTGTGTCAGCCAACAGGTCAATCGGTTGATGCTTTAGCCTTTTCAGGGGATGGCAAGTGGCTGGCGACGGGTGGGCAAGCGGGCACAATTACGCTGTGGCAGATGGATGGGGATGTCCCCAAAATTGCTGACACACTCGAATGTGGCTCCTGGATCGATCGCCTGGTTTGGCATCCGACCTGTAATCATCTGGCGTTTAACCGAGGAAAAACAGTTCAAATTTGGAATGCAGATCAGGCTGAAGCAGTCATTAGTCTGGCAGGGATTGCGAGTGCCCAGGATATTCGCTGGTCGCCAGACGGTAAGCATTTGGCGATCGCGATCAAAAGTAATATCCACATCTGGAATACCCAAAACTGGAATGAGCAGCTCTATCAATGGGAAGTAACCTCACCCGCCAGCGCGATCGCTTGGTCGCCGGATGGTGCCTTGCTTGCCTGCGCGATCCATGACCATAGCATCGGCGTACTGGACTGGTCAAAGGTGCAATCCCTCCAGCAGTGTGTACCAACCGACGAAAATGATCTGCCGATATTAATGTGCGGTTTCCCCGGGAAAATCCGGCAACTGGCATGGGCAGACCTGCCACTCTCTGCTGACTTGCCGCCGATTCTGGCAGCCGCCACTCGTGAACTGGTGACGATGTGGATGCACTCGACAAAGGGCTGGGAAAGTTGGGTGCTGGATCTCCACAGCGGCACTGTGCTGGATGTGGCCTTTCGACCCAAGACTGGCTGGCTTGCCTCGCTTTCGGACGATGGCTGGATCATCCTGTGGCAAGCGGCACAGGTGCTTGAAGGCGCAGAGGAAGGCTTTTCTTGTCTGGCATGGCATCCGAATGGACGACATTTGGCCGCCGGAGGGCAACGGGGCGAACTGTTAGTTTGGTCTACTTGCACAGATGCTTGAAAAATGATGTTTATTTTGTCAAACAGCGACTTTACAGAGTGCCATTAGAATTCAGGAGATTGAAAATCTTTAATTTCAGACCGAACTGGGGGCACCGACTAACTATATCTATCCATTTTTAAGAACATGGCGATAATATTTGAGGCGGAGATGGTTCAACTTAATGCGGTAGGTCAACTCATCAAGCATGGTCGCCGCACAAGCAAGTCCTTTATCCAAGAACTAGAACTTGGGCTTGGTCTAGAGATGGTCTGGATTCCCGCTGGGACATTTCTCATGGGGGCACTACCTGACGAAACGGGACATTCGCCTGATGAAGAACCTCAACATTCTGTAACCATTGATTCTTTGTGGATGGGTAAGTTTCTGGTAACGCAAGCCCAGTGGGAGGCAATTGCCAATCTCCCTCAGATCAGTCTTGAACTAGAAAAATCCCCCGCATACTTCAAAGGAGCCGATCATCCGGTTGAACAAATTTCCTGGTTTGAAGCGATCGAATTCTGTGCAAGGCTTACAGTCAAAACAAATCAGCTTTATCGCCTTCCCAGCGAAGCAGAGTGGGAATATGCCTGTCGTGCTGGAACTCTCACCCCGTTTCATTTTGGCACCCTCCTCAGCAGCAAAGTCGCCACCTGCAACGACAGTGCTACAAGGGGTAAAACTCAAAGACTCTGGCAGCACACTACACCTGTGGGGAGCTTTGGGATTGCCAATGCCTTTGGGCTTTATGACATGCACGGCAATGTCTATGAATGGTGTGCTGATCACTGGCATGTAAACTACTACGGTGCTCCAGTTAATGGCAGCGCTTGGATAACTGACGGCGATGCGACCCGGCGAGTGATTCGGGGCGGTTCCTGGAATCATGTTCCGGCAAATTGTCGAGCTGCCTTTCGTGCCCCTGATGATCCAGAAGATGGTCATGATGATCTAGGATTTCGCCTGGTTTGTTCAGAACTAAAAGAAGAGTTATAAAATGAGAATGGTTATCATTGCATAGTTTTACTCACTGCTGCTCCTCATGAAAAAGCCGGAAGCGTTTGATGTCATTATCATTGGTGCAGGTGCGGCGGGCATTGGAGTCGGAGTTGTGCTGAAAGACCTGGGATTGGAGAATTTTGCCATCCTGGAGCGGCATCAGATTGGGGAATCGTTCCGGCGTTGGCCCCAGGAGATGCACTTTATCACCCCATCCTTTCCCAGTCATGGCTTCGGGCATCTCGACTTGAATGCGATCACCCGCAAAACCTCTCCTGCCATTAGCTTTCGGCGAGAACATCTGACGGGCAAACAGTATGCCCAGTATCTGGAAACCGTCGCTGATTACTTCAAGCTCCCGGTTTATACCGATGTTGAAGTTCAAAAGGTTGAGCCTTTACCCCAATGCCGAGGGTTTCTGGTTCATGTTCCCGATGGCATTCTCAAAACCCAATTTCTGATCTGGGCAGCCGGAGAATTTCAATACCCCAACTTGACTCCTTTCCCAGGTGCAGATTTGTGTTTACATAATTCTCAGATTCAATCCTGGACTCATTTAAAGGGCGATGAATTTATCATCATCGGCGGATATGAAAGTGGCATGGATGCCGCATCCAATTTGGTTGCATTAGGCAAACAAGTCAAAGTTTTAGATCGCACTGGCATTTGGGCAAATCCCGATACTGATCCTAGTATTTCCCGGTCTCCTTACACGCTGCAACGGATTGAGTTGTGTTATTCAACCGGGCGGCTGGAGCTGGTTGGCAATGCGGCGATCGAAGAAGTGAAGTCCGCTCCTGGCGGCTATGCCGTTTATAGCGAATACAACAAGTGGGTGACTTCCACTCAACCGATTCTCTGCACTGGATTTGAGGGTGGTTTGAAACAAATTGCCCCTCTGTTTAACTGGGCTGATGGCTACGCCCGCTTAACTGACGAAGATGAATCTACCCTTACCCCCGGATTGTTTGTGGTGGGTCCTTCGGTGCGTCATGACAACATGATCTTTTGCTTTATTTACAAGTTTCGCCAGCGGTTTGCCGTGGTCGCCAATGCGATCGCCCATCGTCTCGGCATTGACACCAAACCCCTCGATGCCTACCAACAGGAAGGCATGTTTCTTACAGAGCTTTCTTGCTGTGACAATGACTGCCTCTGCTAATGCATAACCTACCTGTACCCTTCTCAACTGCTTAAAGATCTGGCGGATTTTGGCGGAGCGCTACCGCAATCTTCAGCGGCGGTTTGGGTTGCGGTTCAACTTAATTGCAGGAATCTACAACTACGAACCCGCTCTCGCTCAGCGATCGCCAGAGGTAGCAATATGACTTTTGCAAGAGGTCTATTGTGTTGAGGAGAACGAAAATGGATAACGATACGCTATCTTTACTGGGCTGCACAAGCGTTTTAGCTTTTGCCTTAGTAGTGG
The DNA here is from genome assembly GCA_019359715.1 of Aphanocapsa sp. GSE-SYN-MK-11-07L. GTDB lineage: Bacteria > Cyanobacteriota > Cyanobacteriia > Thermosynechococcales > Thermosynechococcaceae > JAHHGS01. The sequence continues at coordinate 67,552 of JAHHGS010000083.1, forward strand.
GAAACTCTGCAAATGCTGCCACTGAAAAACAAAAACCTGCGAGCGTTGCCAATGCTAAGCCTGCTGCGGTTAAGACAGTGAGTGCTTCGAGTAAGAATGTGAAGTATGGGGACGCTGCTGTGGAAAAGTTTCAGTGTGATTGTCCGCCTTGCCGAAGGGCGATTGTTCGGATGGTTCAATCTGGTCAAATCAATCTTTAGTGCCCTGACTTGTTGCTCAGTCTGAGCCTCCAGCGAGTTGCGCGAACAGTGGCATAGTTCAGTCTGGGGGCTTCACCCCTTTTTTTATGGATTGGCTCGGTAGGACGCGATCGCCTAGCATCTACATAAGAAATCATCATCAACCCACTTTAGGTAACTCAATCGGATTTTACTGTTGGACTGAATAAGAAATCATCATCAACCCACTTTAGGTAACTCAATCGGATTTTACTGTTGGACTGATTTCTTAGAGTCAAGAAAAGCTATCAGCAAAGGATAAAAACTTGAAATTAACGGATTTGCCCCCAGAAACCCTTGAAAAATTAAAACCATTCGCTGGGATCGGATTATCGAAAAGCATGAAGGACCAGAAGATTGGGGGTCAGTCTTCCGATACCATGAACCAGAATTCATGATGATTGACGACCATTCTGTTCTGTTGCCTATTGAGCAATCGCGCCACCCCAATATCACGATTCTGCGAACCATCTGGAGTGCTGATGGCCAGTCGCTCACCCTATTCTTCAAAGACACCACCTATGAAGATGATCCATTCATGTCCGGGTATTTGGCAGTTTGCGACAAAGTGCCTGGCGAGGAGTTCTTCTTGACAGTTGTTTATCATGAGTGGTTCATTATCGAGCGATAGCTTCGCACCAAGAGTCCGCAGTGGCTCTTTGGCAGATAAAGGATCGCAGCCAAACATCGGAGGCTCAAGAGCCGGGGGTACGTTACTTGCCCACCGTCAGACCCCTGCCTATTGGCAAAAATGGGTACAAGAATTCAGTTACGTTCAGCCCAACGGTTTATGGAGACAAATCCGGCAGGCATCCCCTTAATTTATTAGGATCGACCGGCTGATTAGTTAAGAGTTAAATGGATGACCTTATCTCTCACCCGCGCTAAAATTAGACTACACTTCAGTCAAATCCATTCCCTAATGACCACCAGAGAACTCCTCTTCCAAGAAATTGCAACAGCCCCAGACGAGTTGTTAACAGACTTACTGAGTTTGGTTAAATCCTTCAAAACTAACTCTGAAAGTCGCCTTGCTAGCTATACTGACCTGCTTGATCGCATCAACTATCTCGAAGCCATCATTGGCATTCGCAAAGGACTGGAAGAATTCGATCGCAACGAAGGTATCCCTGCTGACCAAGCCTTTCTCTCCCTTCAGCAAACGCTCAACATTCCGCCTCGTTAATGCGCTATCGCGTCCTCGTTCAGCCCAGTGCCTTTCAAGACATCGAAACTGCCTACCGCTGGATGTGTGATCACTTCACCCCAGACATCGCCAACCAGTGGTACTACAGCCTCCAAGATGCCATAGCCTCCCTGCAAGAATTTCCCAATCGGTGCGAGATCGCTCCAGAAGCCTCTATATTCGGGCGTGAAATTCGTCAACTTTGGGTTGGCAAGCAGCGACGATATCGTGTCATTTTTGCTGTAGAAGAAGGAACCGTCGCGATTCTTCACATTCGCCATAGCCGTCAGGCACCTTTGGAGGGAGAGCTAGAACGATAGCAGATAGCAGTACAATCTTCCATGCCTCAGTTGCGATCGCTAGTCGCTTTTTTGCGGACTCTGATTCAGATAGCAGCAACAATGTCAGCGGGCGATCGCCATTTTTATCGAGAATCATTAACTGGGGGTGCGTTACTTGCCCACCCCCAGACCCCCGCCCCGCCTATCGGCGAAAAGTGGGTGCAAGAATTCAGTGGGGTTTTAGCCCATCCCTCCCGCCGCAACCCCACACCCCATCTCCCCCGTCAGCAGTCAGCAGAACCTAAACCTGAGCAGCGGCTTTTCCGGTTGCAAAATAATTTAACATTCGGGCAGGGTAGGGCAGTGCTTCTACTCAACAGTCGCCCCTAGCGTAGAACAAACCCCATCGAATATCTTGTCTATTCCTGCCTCAACGACTTGCTATCCCGTCTCGTCAGCACATCGCCAATGGAATGCCGATCCAATCGCACCTCAAGAATTCACCCTGATTCTCCACTGCGTAACAGAGTGTAAACTCAGTTGCCAGCAAAGCAGAACCCTTTGAACTACGTGCACTGAGGAAAACCTAAACAGAACCAGCAGACGCGATCGCCAAGACCTCCTGCATGAAAATTTGCCCTTGAGCATACCTTTTGCTGCAACAGCGATCGCCTAGGGGTAAAGTGTACGCACCAAAAACTTTTTGCCCGAACAGCGGTGGACGCTTGAAATAAACCCCGCTCCAGAGAATGAACTTGTTTTTTAAGGAACTCTGGAGCAGGGAGCGCCACACCGCTGTAACTCGCAAAAACTTCTGGCCTCGCTGATCGCTCGGTTTGTCGCGCCCCTTGGCGATCGCTGGCAGCAGGGTCGCTACAGGGCTTGTAAATTTTCATTCACAGGAGGCCCTATGGCGATCAAGCAATCTGCCCTCAGTTCTAAGTTCCAGGTTCCCACCCTCAAGCAGCGCGAAGAAAAAGCTTCCTTTCGTCGCTGGCAAGCAGTCTTCTACACCGTTCGCTTCTTACAGTGGGAGCAGGTCAAAGGGCACATCTTCCGCGAGGCGCTGGAGTTCGGCAGCCTGAGCGAGTCTGCTCCGGGCGAGTACGACCCGAATCAAGTCAAGCAGCTCTATGCTGAGGCATGGGAAGACTTCAAGACAGAGTTTGATGCTGGGTTTGTCCATGCCACGCTAGAGGAGCTAGTTGAGTACGCTCACAAGCACTTTGGCACCAGCCTGGAAGACCTGCTGGAGTTAAATGCTCAGCGCTCTGCCACGCGGTTTAGCCGCTAGCGATCACAGCCCAGGTTCTGCCTGGGCCTTTTCATTTCCTGAAAGCGGACGCGCTCAGCGTGATTGATGCTGTGGGGGCTTGGCTCACCCGCCACCGCGCCCCCACACCCCACAAAGGCGGTTTGACCATCGATGCGAACTGATTTCTTGTCGTCAACCCCCTTTGCTCCCCGACAACCACCACCCCTGATCGTGTGTAGCCGTGTATCCACACCGCTGCACGCCTATCCTTAGCGCTGCTGCTCCAAGCAGCCGCGCATCAAGAAAAGCAGTGAAAATTAAAAAATTAAAAGAAACAAAAAATGGAAGGGTAAACAGTCCTACAGGGAAAGTAAAGTTGTAGGAATATCATTATGCTGTCCATTCGCACCGGGATGAAAGTTGCTATTATTGGCAGCCGGAACTACGCCAAGCTCCATCTGGTACGAAAGATGGTCGAAGTCTTACCCCCTGGTTGCACTCTCGTTAGTGGTGGAGCAAGAGGGGTGGATACCATTGCAGAAGAAGCAGCTAGTGCCAGAGGCTTGACTGTGCAAGTATTTCCGGCAGAGTGGCGTAAGTATGGTAGAGGGGCCGGAATCCGACGCAACCAAGATATCATTGCTAACGCTGATGTGGTACTGGCGTTCTGGAATGGGATCAGTCCCGGTACCGAGCACAGCAATCAACTACCCCGCCGCAAGCGGACGGGGTATGCAAATCGTTTTGCTCCCAAACCGCAGATTTGGATTGCAATCCGATTCTTTCGCTGCAAGCAGCGGGGAATGTACCCCTATTAGATTCAACTGGCCAAAAGCTTGGGGAAGCCGGTACAAGTGTTTCAGCAATAGTCCTACGGCATGGGTAAAGGATAGTGCAGCGGTTCAAGCTGCCCATGATGGTGCAAAGCCATCCCGCACTCTTAGCCGGATCTTCTCTACACCTCCGGTATCAAGGAGATTTCTAGGCAATCTAAACATTCTGCCGTTCTAGTAGGGCAATTAATCCTACTAGCAATTGCCTGCCTGTTTACTACCTTCCTGCTGATGGTAATAGAGGGAGGCAAGTTGTCCTATGAGAGTGGCAAATTCCTGAGAGTATGGCTCCACCAATGCTATGCCATTCCAGAGAATATCCAGAGCACGGTTCACCCAGAACACAAGGTGATCTACTTGCTACCACCCGCCAAGGATATTCAAACAAATTATTCCGCGATGACCATTCGGGAGTTGAAGAGAATCGCCCGCGATCGCCATATCCCCAACTATGGTCGGATGACTAAAGCCCAATTAGTAAAGACGCTGACGGTTACATATCAGTGAGATAACGTCCTCTGGTTGAGGTGAACTTGAGTGGAGAACACCCCAATGTCAAATTTAGCGACGGAACTTCAGCAGTTCACAGACAGTGAAACCCGGTACAAGCATTGGCTGGAACTGCACTTTACCGAAGGAGTCAAGTATCTTGCAGACCAAGCCCATTGCTACTGGCTACTTGATGCGATTGGCTCCTATCAACCTCAACTGAAAGCAGACCCTGAGCTGAGATTTTTTCAAGTTTGGCAACTGCTGGTGGATAACCATTCCGCTCTCCTCACCTGCTGGCCAGACACCCCAGGACAAGGAAAGCCCTGGGTTAGTCAGCCAATCGAGTTCACAGACTTTCCCCTGCCAGAAATCAAGCTGTTTTGGAGTCAAGGAATTTTGATGTTACCAAGGGAATATTAACTGATTCGTCCTTCGGCGTGAGTGAAGTTAACCGGAGGTCTACTATGACTGCGGAACAATTGCTTTACTCAAAATCCGCTGCTGCCCGTTTACTTGGAGTAGACCCAGAAGAGATTCTGGATCTGCAAGTGTGGGGAACCGGGATCTGGGTCAATATTGAAGGCCAACGCCCCAGAATTCTCTCTAAACGAGCCTTCAAGCAGCACTTTGTCGAGTGGCGCAGAGCGGCCGCTCGATCGCTGCTAGTGACAACTCAAATTTTCAACCCCCACACCTACACTGTCCGCAACGAAACGAAAGCCTCTTACTATCGAGTGCAACTGCTGCCTGGTCAGGTCAACTGTACCTGCGGGGACTTTGCCAACCAACAGCAAGTGTTTAAATACGCTTGTTGTAAGCATTTGTACGCGACTTTGCAATTCTGCGGCTACGGATCACTCATGGCGTACCTGAGCCGTCAAGTTGCTGCCTAGTTCCAGTCCTGCGGTGAGTTTGAAACTGAATCCTATCTGGAGAATCACGATGAAAAAAGCGACCACAGTCAATGTTGATGCCGAGTTACTGGAAGAGTCTCCTCTCGTGGCTGTGGATGAAACGGGTGTCGTAAAACCCACGGAACTGACCACCTTGCCTACCACTCTGGCGGAGACCGAGATTTCTGCCTATCTGACCACTGCTGCCCAGTTGGATACCCTTAAACCAGCGATTTCCCTCACGCCCCGCTATCGCGAGTTTCACACCGAAGGTGAAACATTGCGGGGTGTTTTTCTGGGGCTAAAAACGGTGCAAAAAAAAGATGACCTAGGCGATAAAATTCCTCTGGAATGTGTCCAGTGGCTTGACCCCAGTGGCGAAGTCTATCTGAATGCTGGAGTAACGCTGGTGAGTGCATTTCAGCAAGCTCAGATCTTGCCTGGTACTGCCATTGAAATTGAGTACCAAGGCAAACGGGAGCGAGCCAAAGTCTTTGCAGTTCGGATTCTCAACTAACCATCAGGTGAGGGGAGTGCCTTCAAACTCTTCTTTTTGATACCTTACTAGAGAAATAACCGAAAACAGCCTAGCATTAGCTTGGAGCGACATAGTTTAAAAACCAAAATCAGCCCTCAACGCGCTCCACAGTTGAGGGCTTTCTGGTTTGCCCCTAGAACATCAAACAGCCAGCATACAAAGTCTCGGAACCCAAACCCAGGGGGATTAATTGTACTGCTTTGCTGGGTGGGGCAAGGGCTTGCGGTTCTCCCTCCCGCTACTCGTCAGATATCCCGCTGGCGATCGCTTTTTTGGGCTGGAAA
>JAHHGS010000084.1 GCA_019359715.1 Aphanocapsa sp. GSE-SYN-MK-11-07L
TTAGTTCATCCGAGAGCGCCTGGATTTAACCCCCCATTTCCTGTCGATTTTCTCCCCTGCCAGGGGTTGCTTTTAAGAGGGTGCCGAAGTTCTGACTCAAGGTGCCGAAGTTCTGTCTTTCAGCAGCGATCGCGATTTAGTCAGCCAGCCTGACAAAATTGCTGCCGCTTTGGCCGGGGCAGACGTATTTTTTGGCAGCTTGCTGTTTGACTACGACCAAGTGTTGTGGCTGCGGGAGCGGGTGCAGTCAATTCCGATCCGGTTGGTGTTTGAATCTGCCCTAGAACTGATGGCGCTGACCCAACTGGGAGCCTTCAAAATTGGCGATTCACCAAAGGGAATGCCGAAACCAATTAAATTCATTCTCAGCAAGTTCAGCCAAGGGCGAGAAGAAGACCGACTGGCTGGCTATCTGAGTTTTTTAAAGGTTGGCCCCAAGCTGCTCAAATATATTCCGGCCCAAAAAGTCCAGGATTTGCGAAATTGGCTGATTATCTACGGCTACTGGAATGCCGGCGGCAGCGAAAACGTGGCCGCTTTGTTTTGGGTGATTGGGGCTAAATATCTGGGGCTGAATCTAGAGCAAATTCCTCCGCCTTTAGAAACGCCCAACATGGGACTGCTCCACCCCGACTATCGCGGCTATTTTGAATCGCCCCAGCAGTATTTGGATTGGTATCAGGCCAGGGCTGCGGTGAGCACGTCTTACGCCCCCCAACCCCCCAATTCTGGGGGGCTTCGGATTGAAAGTCCCCCAGAATTGGGGGATTTAGGGGGCTGCCAGGATCAAAATGTAAGCCTCAAGCCTGTAGTCGGAATTTTGCTCTATCGCAAGCACGTGATTACCAAGCAGACCTATATTCCCCAGTTAATTCGCTACTTTGAGCAGGCGGGGCTGATCCCGCTGCCGATTTTTATCAATGGGGTAGAAGGGCATGTGGCCGTCCGCGATTGGCTGACCACGGAAGATGAGCAAGCGCACGGTTCTGCGCCAACCCTGTCTCAGCAAGCGGTTAAGGTTAACGCGATCGTCTCCACAATTGGCTTTCCGCTGGTGGGCGGGCCGGCTGGTTCGATGGAAGCTGGCAGACAAGTCGAGGTGGCAAAGCGGATTCTCAGCGCCAAGAATGTCCCCTACATTGCTGCCGCACCGCTGCTGATTCAAGACATTCATAGCTGGACTCGGCAGGGAATTGGCGGTTTGCAGAGTGTAGTGCTCTATGCCTTGCCAGAATTGGATGGTGCCATTGATCCCGTCCCTTTAGGCGGGCTGGTCGGCGAAAAAATTTACCTGATTCCGGAACGGGTACAGCGGCTGACAAGCAGGCTGAAAAACTGGATCAAACTCCGCCAAACCCCTGCGGCTGAAAAGCGAATTGCGATTATTCTGTACGGGTTTCCACCCGGCTATGGCGCAACTGGCACTGCCGCCTTGCTCAATGTGCCGCGATCGCTGCTCAAATTACTCCAAGCCCTGAAAGCAGAAGGCTACCTCATCGGCGATTTACCGACTGACGGCGAGGAATTGATCCGGCTCCTGAAAGCGGCTGAGTCTGCCGTCAGCAGCGAGCAACTGACTCACCCAGCCCAAACCCTGACCAAGATTGATGCGCCGACCTTAGAGGGCTGGTTGGGCTACCTGCGATCGCAGTGGATTCTCAAGCAGTGGCGATCGCTGACGGATACGGGCATCAATACCTACGAGCAGCAGATGCTGATTGGCGGGCTGCAATTCGGTAATATTTGGATTGGCGTTCAGCCGGCCTTGGGGATTCCTGGCGACCCAATGCGGCTGATGTTTGAGCGGGATATGACTCCCCATCCCCAGTACGCCGCCTTTTACAAGTGGTTGCAGCATGGGTTTAAGGCCAATGCCGTGGTTCACTTCGGCATGCACGGGACGATGGAATGGCTGCCCGGAGTGCCGCTGGGCAATACGGGCTATTGTTGGCCGGATATTTTGCAGGCAGATTTGCCCAACCTGTATGTCTATGCTGCCAATAATCCCTCCGAGTCAATTTTGGCTAAGCGACGGGGTTACGGGGTGCTAATTTCCCACAATGTGCCGCCCTACGGTCGGGCTGGCCTCTATAAGGAACTGGCCAGCCTGCGGGAATTAATCAATGAATATCGAGAAGATCCGGCCAAGAACTATTTGCTGAAGGAAGCCATCTGCAAAAAAATTCTTGATGCGGGGCTAGACACCGACTGCCCATTTGAAGCTGCCAAGCATTTGGGGATCGAGTTCACGCCGGAGAACGCTCGTCTGTTCAGTCCCGAAGCCTTTAATCGCTACTTGGTGCATCTCTACCAATATTTGCAAGTGCTAGAGGAGCGCCTGTTTTCGTCTGGGCTGCATACGCTTGGCCATCCCCCCACCCCAGCCGAACTGAACAGCTACCTGGGCGCTTATTTTGGCGAAGCTCTGCCAGCGGTGATTGTGGAGGCGATCGCCGCTGGTGCCGATCAAGCCACTGCTTTGAGCGCTTACCATGATGATCTGCACCGAGAGAACCCAAATCAGATGTTCCGGCTAGACCCGGCTTTGCCCGATCGGATTGACGAAGCGCTGACCATCCGGGAGCTGCTGGCCCAGACCGAGGATGAGCTAATTAACCTCCAGCGCGGTCTGAACGGGGAGTACATTCCGCCTGCACCGGGGGGCGACCTGCTGCGGGATGGGCCAGGCGTGCTGCCGACGGGACGCAATATCCATGCCCTTGACCCTTACCGAATGCCCTCGCCCGCCGCCTATGAGCGAGGACGGGCGATCGGACAAAAGCTGCTGGCTCAGCACTTAAACGCGCATGGGGCTTATCCCGAAACCGTGGCTGTGATGCTGTGGGGACTGGATGTGATCAAAACCAGAGGCGAATCCCTGGGGATTTTGCTAGAGCTGGTCGGAGCAGAACCCGTCAAAGAAGGGACGGGGCGAATTGTCCGCTATGCATTAAAGCCCTTAGCCGAAGTTGGTCATCCCCGAATTGATGTTTTGGCCAATCTGTCGGGGATTTTTCGAGATAGCTTCGTGAATATCATTGAGCTACTAGATGACCTGTTTGGGCGGGCCGCCGCCGCGATCGAGCCAGAAGCGCAAAACTTTATTCGTAAGCACGCTTTGGCCTTGCAAGCCCAAGGGATAGAAAATGCGACGGCGCGGCTGTTCTCTAATCCGGCTGGCGACTTTGGCTCTCAGGTGAATGAGCAAGTGGTGGCGGCCACCTGGGACAACGGCGATGAGCTAGGGCAACAGTGGCGCGATCGCAATGCCTTTAGCTACGGGCGCAGCGACAAAGGGCAAGCCCGCCCCGAAATTTTGACCAATCTGCTCCAAACCACCGGGCAAATTGTCCAAGAAATTGACTCTGTGGAGTACGGACTGACCGACATTCAAGAGTACTACGCCAACACCGGGGCATTGAAGCGAGCCGCCGAGCAGCAGCAAGGTAAACAGGTAACTGCTAGCTTTGTTGAAAGCTTCTCAAAAGACACTACCCCGCGCAGCTTGGAAGAAATTCTCCGGCTGGAATATCGAACCAAATTTCTCAACCCAAAATGGGCAGAAGCAATGGCAGAGCAGGGTTCTGGCGGAGCGTTTGAAATTTCGCAGCGGATGACGGCCCTGATTGGCTGGGGCGGTACAACTAATTTTCAAGAAGCCTGGGTTTATGACCAAGCCGCTGAGACTTACGCCCTTGATGCTGCGATGGCGGCTAAACTACAAGCGGCCAACCCAGAAGCCTTCCGTAATATTGTCGGGCGGATGTTAGAAGCCCACGGTCGCGGCTTTTGGCAGCCTGATTCCGAGACCTTAAACCAGCTCCGGGCACTCTACGATCGCTCGGAAGCTGAGCTAGAAGGGATCAAACCCCAGTAATTCAACCGTTAGATCAACTCTTTCTATCCCAATCACAACCTAATTCCTTATTATCTTGAACCAGGGCAGGGATGTGCGCTCCTGATCCGTATTTCGCCCGACTGACGATGGCTGTAAGCCTCTATTTTTCCGTGAGATCACGGTGGTCAGCCCTTTGTCAGGCTGCGTAAGATGAGGCATAACCTGAAGTAGATTGAACTGACAGTTATTTAAGCGTTTCACCTGTTGATGATTCTTTCGATCCCGCAATAATCTTCCAACGGCTCGCTTGTGTTTCCCTAGGTCAACTATCTGCTCAGCGTCATCATTGACTATCAATGGGGGAGGATTAGTCTGGCAATGATTCAAGCAATACAGTCAATCAATACATTGGCCGACCAGGAGGCGAATAGGCGATGAAGTCTTCAACTGCATGGTCAGAGAAGTTTCAACTGCTGAATGGAGGGAGTTCTGCCTGGCCCAATTTAGAAGTAACAACATTTTTCACTCAGTGCAATTGGCAAGGTTTACCGATCGCGAGATCGCAGCCTCCGATTGCCACCGTTCAGCCCTCAGCTCCAGCTTCAGGAATGTCCTTAAGCGCTCCACAGCCGATTGCTAATTGGCAAGCCTTGAGCGTGGATCAGTTTTTTGAGCAAAACAATTGGGCGGGCCGAGTTCGCGCCGTCCCAGTGGTGACTGAACAGCCTAGAAGCTTAGCTGTGGCGGCTGATTGGCCAACCCTGCCCGTGGCAGCCTTCTTTGAGCAAGTCAACTGGTCTGGTCAACAGCAACGTGTTTACAGTCAGGCTGAATCTGCGCCCGCACTTTCCTTCACGATGCCAGTGGCAGAGTTCTTTGGACTGATTGCTTGGGAAGCGAAACCCGCGATCGCGGCTCTCCCTGACCTACCTGCTCCGGTTGCTCCGAGCCGCGAGATCTCCCTATCCGATTTATCCGACCTGTTTTAGAGGTAATTCACCATGCATCCCGATTTAGAATCTCTGTTTTACAAGTCTGAAGAGAACTTTCTAGAAGCGACAGAAATCAAGCTATTCAAGCACCATATTGCTTCTCTGGCTGATCGTCTAGCCCTCTACGAATGTTTACGCGATCAAGAAGTCGCCATTTTTCAGCCCGTGGCCGACCAACTGCTGCAAGCTTTTCCCCAACAAGATCCAAAGCTGCTGGAAAAATCCCTCAAGCAATGGATCACTGTCATGCGCTACGCCACGATGGCGATGCTGCTGAATAACCCAGAATTTTTACAGCGGCGCTTGCTAGAGTGGTTGACCGATGTGATTCAAGCCCATCAAACTCAGGCGATCGAAGCCAAGCTTTGCCAACTGCTGCAAGCCCGCCTCAAAGAAGTTGTGCCTGGGGCCCAACTTGGCCTAATTCAACCCCTGCTCGATCAAGCTCAAACTACATTGCTGGGTTCATCGAGCGTTTACCAAATGGCCAACTAGGCGCTGCTCCACTCGCATCTTAAAATTGAGGAAACCAAGATCATGATTTCTGTTGCTGATTTAACCAAAGAATCGTATTTGCCCGGCAACTATTTTGCGCCTGATGCCTATATCCAAGGCGACTATGAAGCGGGCTTAATTGAGAATCGCCAGGGTTCGCGTCTAATTGCTTTGCCAGAAGTGCTGATGGAAGCGATTTATGCCGGTTTAGAGCGCGAAACTGGGCAGGCCTCCGGGATTGTTATGTTTAACTGTGGGCGCTGGTGGGGCAAGAACTTTTATCGCCGGTTCGTCGAAGAAGTCAGCCGTTACTACAATCGTCCTGTGGCTGAGATGGAGATGGCCGAGTTTTTACAATGCCTGAAGCAATGCTGGAAAACCCACGGTTGGGGCGTGTTTGAACTTGATGTTACCCACTATCAGTACGGTTTTCTGGTCGTTAAGGTCACTAATTCTGCCTTTGCCCAATCTGCACCCAAAGGCGGTAAGGTGCCGGCCTGCTTTGCCGAAGCCGGAATTTTAAGCTCTTTCTTTAGCCAACTGACTGGCCGAGACTTAAACTGCATCCAGACTGCCTGCGAGTCTTTGGGCGCAGACTCTAACTCCTTTGTCTTGGGTCTACGGGAGCGAGTCGAGCCAGCCACGGCTTGGTTAGAAGAAGGACAAGACCACGCCACGATCATGGAGCGGCTCAGCCAAAGCAAATCTGCTGAGGTTTGAGTCGAGCCAATGGCGTGCATGTGATTAACAAAGTATTGAGGAAGAACTATCGTGGCTAAAATTGTCAGGCTGGAGCCGATCGCTCAAGAGACAGCCGTTCAAACCAACAACAACCTGCTGTCTGCTCTGCTCGAAAATGACCTCAGCGTCATGAAAGAGTGCGGGGGTCGCGGCATGTGTGCTACCTGCCACGTCTATATTTCGCAAGGGATGGAGAGCCTCTCCCCGATCAATCGGCGCGAACAGCGCACCCTAGAGGTGATTACCACCTGCAAACCTAATTCTCGTCTGGCCTGCCAGTCGCGAGTAATTGGGCAAGGCGTGGTGGTCGAACTACCGGCCGGGATGTACGTCGGGGCTGGCACAGATATTGAATCTCTGATTGGTCGTCGGGCTGAGCAAGATATCCTGCATCCTCTCAACGGTAAGGTGCTGGTCGAAGCGGGCAAGCTGATTACTCGTTCGATGATCTCTCAGCTAGAAGATACCAAAGCCAAAGCCAGCGAGTATTTAGCCACAACTCAAGATGTTTAGTCAATTTTTCTGAATCTTTCTCACAGCATTTCTGGGATGGGTTTAGCTTCTAGATTCAAGGTCTACTGCTGCGTTAGCAATGACCAATCAGTTAGCAATCACCGCCACCCGGAAAAAGACATAAATTACACGTTATCTGGATCTGGAGATTTTTCTATGGATGGGTCAGCACATAAAACTCAGCACTGGCTAGATGTAGCCGAGGTTGTCGCAGCAGTTGGGTCTGTCGGCGGGGCGATCGCCGCTGTTGTTTCCCAGCAGGCACTGCTGGCGTCCGTTGCTTCTTTGCCACTGTCGGCATCTGTGGTGCTAAACCTGATCAATCGCCAGCGGTTGCTGCAAGAACCAACCCCTGCGATCGCTGCTCAAATTCAGCAGCAATCTGCTCAACCTGCTGCCAGCCCTGAGGGACAAAATTCCTCTTCCCAGGCTCAACCAGTGGCGCAGTTTGCCCAGCCCGCAGTACAGCCTCCAACTCAACCCACGCAAACTGAACTTCATGCGGCTAAAGCTCACTATAACGAAGGGCTAGCCCTCCAAAAAGCTGGTGATATGGCTGGGGCGATCGCCGCTTACACGCTAGGCATTGAAGTCAATCCGACCTACGCCAAGGCTCACTACAACCGGGGTCTAGCTCATTCTCAGTTAGGCAATAAGCGAGAAGCACTGAATGATTTTCGCACTGCTGCTAACCACTTTTTTGAGCAGGGTGATATTGCTAGCTATCAAAAAGCGAGAGATCTCAGCAAGCAACTGCATTCGTTTGAAGAACGAGACCTGCAAGCAGCCTACAAAATCAAGGGAGATCTGCTGTTCTCCTAAAGCTGAGCAGCCAGTTGGCAATCTAAAAATCCCTGTCCCCTAATTCTTGTCCTCCGAAATCTATTCGGAGGGCGTATTTTGGGGGACTTTTAGGTAATCCGGTTACTCGTTTGTGAAAGCACATGATTGTCCCTCGTCAGCCCAGTGCCGTTGCCTGGAGTAAGATAATCTTGCTGGGGACTGTCAGAACAAAGCTTGAGAAGCATTCATTTCAGACCATTTTTAGAAACCTGTTCAGGGTTGCAATGTTGTGAGCGCGGGGGTTGCCGGTTATGTTTGTTGGCTCTGCTAGTCTGATCGGGCAAATTGTGCGGCCCCGCAACAATTTAGTCTTGAAGCCTTCTCGCTACCATTTATTGGGGCTAATCGGGCAGGGGCAATTCGGGCAGGTTTTTTGCGCTGTCGATCGCAAAACGGGTGCCCTGGTTGCCCTCAAAGACCTTGATCATCGGCGTTTCCCCACCAAGCAGTTCCTGCGAGAGCTACGCTTTTTGCTCAGCCTGCGTCATCCCAACATTGTGGCTTGCCAAACTCTAGAGCATAAGAAAGACAGCCGCTACTTGGTGATGGATTACTGTGAGGGAGGCACCCTGCGATCGCTGCTCGAATCCGGGGAGCGACTCAGCCTCACCCAGACGCTGAAAATTATTACTGATATTTTGCGAGGGCTAGAATATGCCCATAAGCAAGAGATTATTCATTGCGACATTAAGCCCGAAAATATTCTGCTCAAACTAGAAGCCAACAGTTGGACGGCTCAAATTTCAGATTTTGGGATTGCTCGCCTCAGCCAGGAACAAATGGGCAGTAATTCCGGGGCAACCGGCTCTCCCGCTTATATGGCTCCAGAGCGATTTTATGGACAATATTCCCCTGCCTCTGACCTCTACGCGGTCGGCGTTCTTCTATATGAAATGATTGTCGGGGAGCGTCCCTTTAGCGGCGTGCCCTTAGACCTGATGAAGGAGCATCTAAATCGTTCCGTTAAGATCCCGGAAACTGTGCCGTTTATCCTCCGCTCTCTTTTGACCACTGCTTTGCAGAAGCTGCCCAGCCGTCGCTTTAGCAGCGCAACTGAAATGCTAAAGTCGATTCAATTGGCGGCTGAAGTGGAAGAGATTACCCAAACGGCAGGTCAACTGTGGCAGATGCCCGCAACTCAGGGCAAAACGGGAGAGTTTAAGAGTGTTCAGCAAGAGTTCTTAGAGTCTCCGATTACGCATTTGGTCGTTAAGGAGCAACAGGTCTATTTGAGCATGGCCGATCAGGTGAAATGCCGCACCTATCGCAATGGCATGTTGCAGGGGGCGTTGGATAGCCAATGGCAGGTCTTCTTCCCGCAACCGCCGACGCAACTGTACGTGTCAAAGCAAAGTTGTTTTGTGGTAACCCAGTCCCGGCTGAAGACTCGCGACAATTATTCATTTTCGCTTTACGAATTGCCGCGCAGCGGTGCTCCAGAACCGAGTACCGATGCGCTGATTTTGTTCTCGGCATTGGGAGAACGAATGTTCTTGAATCCCGATCCCAATGGGCAATGGCTCACCTATGGCATTTCTGCTGCCGATCCAATCTTGCCGGCGGGGAATCGCCCCCATCAGCCAATTCGGCTCCGGTTTTTACGGCTGGCCGAAATGCGACAAATTGCTTCCCAAGTGAGTGTGTCTCAGCTCTCGCAGCTCCAAGTGTTAAATCGGCGCTATGGAGTAGCAATTTGCCAGTCTTCACCGGAAGCTTTGGTCGAAGCTGGCTCTCGGCTGCACATCTTTAATCGTCGCGGCCAGCGGGTAATCACCTTCAGCCTGCCTGTGACGCTCAGCCATCTAACCCCCAGTCAAGGTTCGGCATCTCGATCTCTGGCTTTAGAATCTAGTAATCCCTCAGTCGGCCTGCTGATTGATTTTCAGCCTTGGCGAGTTCAGCGGATTCCGCTGGGGATCGCACCAGACTTTATTCGGGCAACGCCGTGGGGCTATGTGCTGGCCAATCGGCAAGGGCAGGTAGTGCTGCTAAATGATCTGGGGGAGGCGATCGCAGATTTTCAGGTGCCAGGGACAATTACCGCGATCGCTGCCTTTGAAGTCTATGGGCTGCTGATTGCAACTTGGCAATCCGTTGAAGGGGTTCTGCACACCATAGACCTGCGAGAATTAAAGCTGAACTTGATTTTTTAGGGCGCGATCGCTCCATGCCGACAACACATACCTGGCTGAACCCATCGCATTTGGTGATTTTGGGCCTGCTGCTCAGCTTTGGGATCGCACACAGTGGGCTGGCGGCGCTGCGGCTCTGGGCTGAAAAGCAAATTGGCCCCCGCCCCTACCGAATTATCTTTGCCGTCGTCAGCTTGAGTTTGGCAGTGGTGACGGTTGGCTATTTTCTGGCTCATCGCTACGATGGGGTGCAGCTCTGGCAAGTTCAAGCTATGCCTGGCATTGAACCACTGGTTTGGGGATTATCGGCTATTTCCTTTATTTTTCTCTATCCTTCAACGTTTAACCTGCTAGAAATTGCCGCCATTCAAAAACCACAGGTGCATTTACACGACACCGGGATCATCCGGATCACGCGCCATCCCCAAATGGTGGGGCAGGTGATTTGGTGCTTAGCCCACACCCTCTGGCTAGGCACCTCGTTTACCCTTGTTACATCCTGCGGCTTAGTGGCGTATCACTTATTTGGGGTTTGGCACGGCGATCGCCGCTTGGCCCTCCGCTATGGCCCAGCCTTTGAAGCCATGAAAGCTCAAACCTCTGTGATCCCGTTTCTGGCGATCGCCCAAGGGCGACAGACGCTTCAGCTCTCAGAATTCATCCGTCCGGCCTATTTGGGGATAGCAGTCTTTGTGGGACTATTTTGGTGGGCGCATCCACTGATGTACCGTGCAGCATTTAGCATTCACTGGTAGCATGATCCCAGAATCTTCAATCTAAACTTTAATAAAGCATAGGCATTCATGGTCGTTGCAGTCAGTGAAAAAAACTTTAGCCAGGAAGTTTTAGAAGCGAAAGCACCAGTGATTGTTACGTTTTGGGCCCCTTGGTGCGGTTTATGTCGCCGAGTAGAACCCTTAATCTCCCAGTTACAGTCGGCGGCAACCCCACCGCTCAAAGTTGTCCGCATTAATGCCGATGAAAACCTGAGACTGACCAGAGAGTATCGGCTAACTACCCTTCCGACTGTGCTGCTATTTGAGCAAGGCAAGCTGGTCAAACGCCTAGAAGGAATGGATGGTTACGTAGAGGCCAGAACTGCGATCAACCAAATGCTAGAGCAACACCCGTTAGGCTAGGCCCCGTTCAACCTCTGCTTAGATAAAATATTTTTGACCATTAGCGGCATTAGTTCCGCAAACTGGCTGCAGGGTCTAACTACTTGGCTGAGCCTTCTGGGTCAGTTTCGGTTTGCAGAGCGGCTAATTCTTCGGGCGAGAGTTCTTCTAATCGCTTTTCGAGGACGGCTGTTTCGTAGTCCTCTAGCTGCTGGTTGTAAGTCATCTTATGGTTAGCTACCCGTAGCAGATAGCTGGCTAACCAGCCGACCAGACCAACGACTAATACCGCCTCGGCCCAAATCCCTGCCTGCTGCCCTTCTATGCCAAACGCAACTAGCCCAGCGTAAAGGATGCCGCCGCCTAAAAAAACTGCCAGCCCGATCGCCAGCGCATCGATTCGTCGCATTTAGCCCTACCTGGCTGCCCAAAGCAGCTTCGTTGATTTCTGTTTAGTCTTGACATGCTAAGAGATCAAAACCGATCAAATCAACGTTGACAGCACCCTAAGCAATTTGTCTACGCTTCGGTCGAAAGTTTAAAAAGGGAGCCAATGCGAGTAGCCCTGGGAAGAAGAAGAGCACCAAAAAATACATAAATCCGCGCTCAAACGAAGTCGCAACATACCAGCGTTTTTGCAGGTAAAAATAAGTTGCGGCTGGAAAAACTAGCAAATAGGCTCCAGCGATCGCCACATAGAGCAGCGGCAGAATCAGTCTAACGTCCATAGAATAGGTTGGCAGAAAAGAGCAGAAGTTAGAAATCAGCTCCTCAAATAGCAATTTCTCAATGGAAAGAACTATCAGTCAGTAGCTCAGTCTATCAATTTTAACCGATTGTTAGCTTGCTGCTGCTAGTTTGACCAGGAATATTGCCGGCAGTATTTTGCAGTCTTAGCGCTATATAATGCTAGTTGCATCTGAGGGGGCGTGGCGGAATGGTAGACGCTGCGGACTTAGATAACTGAGCCTTGCCAGAGAAATCTTGCAAGTGAAGGCTCTCAAATTCAGGGAAACCTAACTCTGAACTTCAGATACGGCAATCCTGAGCCAAGCCCGGTAGTTTTTTCTGTTTGGTCACAATTGGGCAATTCGCCCAGAACCTGTAGCCGAAAACTTTAAACTCTGGGAAGGTGCAGAGACTCGACGGGAGCTACCCTAAGGCAATTTTTGCCTGGGTAAAGGGAGAGTCCAATTCTCAAAACTAGATGGGGAGGCAGGAATGGCGATCGCCCTCTTGACTCAGACCAGAAGGTAGCTGTGAAAGCAGCAAGAGAATGAAAATCCGTTGACCTTAACAGTCGTGTGGGTTCAAGTCCCACCGCCCCCATATTAACTTGAGCCATATTGATCAGAACTAATCAGGACTGCTCACTGTCCGCTGAATCGGTCTTTGATTTTGCGATCGCGCTGGTTTCACTCAGGAGAGCTTGGACAAACTTGTAGGTTTCAGCTTCCGATTGCTCACTCAGAATTTGAGTTTTGAGGTCAATCAAACCTTGAGCAAATTGGCTGGCTCGATCGCTGTAGTTAAAATTAGCCGCCAAAAAATCAGTAAAGACATGCTGCTCAATTTCGCGCCGGGTTGGCAGATCGTTGGCTGCGGTTGCCAAAGGGGTGACGTAGGTTGTGCTGGTCACGTCGTAGCGCAGTAAAAAAATTAAGGCTTGGCTAATTTCCTGAAGCTGCTGTTTGAGCAGGCGCAGATCTAGATCCAGTCGATTAAAACTGACCTGCCCAGAAACTCTTAGCTCAACAATTGCTGCCGCAGTTTGGCCAGCCTGGGCAGCTTCTCTGACACAGGCGATCGCCGCTTGCTCTAAGTCAGCCGGGCTTTGTCGAGGGTTAGCCACTACAGACAGCCGTCGGATTGGGCGCTGCTGATAGTCTTGCTTCAGTTCAGCGGTAATTTCCTGCGGGTCTAGGGTGACGAGGTAAACTCCTCTGGGGTTTTGGGCTTGATTTTCGGCAATGCTGTTGGCTTCGATCGCGCCGGGGTTAAAAATCCAGCCCTGCTCGGTGTAGTTTTTGTGAATATGCCCCAGCGCCAAATAATCGACGCCAGCTTGCTGCAAGGGCAAAAAATCCTGATAGCGCAGCGCCCCCGTGTAGCGACCAATTTGCCCTTCTAGCCCATGATGAAACATCATCACCGTGGGGTGAGGCGTGCGCGGCAACTGCCGAATGCTCTCTGCCAAGGGTGGAATCGCCTGGGGCGAGCTGGCTCCATACCACCGTGAACCAATCACCCGCGCCCCACAGTCTAAGTCAATATAGCCGCCGACTTTCAGCTCGGCATCCCACGGCTCTAGCTCCCCAGCTTCGTTGGGTTCCAGCAGCAGCAATAAATCCTGCTCGGCTAAATACCTTAACCAGCTCGTCGCTGTGCCGTAGGGGCGATGATCGTGGTTGCCCTCAATCGCCAGGACGGGAATCTGAGCCTGCTTGAGCAAATCCAAACAAATTTGGGCTTGATTAAGCGTGGCCGGTAAAATATTACGATGCTCGAACAAGTCGCCCGCAATTAAGACAAAATCAACGGCTGGATTGAGGGCATAGCGCTCTAGGGCATCGTAGAGGGCATAGAAAAAGTCTTTTGTCCGCTCTGGGCTATCGTACTTGTCAAAGCCCAGGTGAATATCCGCCAAGTGCAGGAAACGAACCATAGTTGATGTTTAAGCTGGAATCGCCAGCCAGGAAATGCCAATCCCCAAGGCAGAGCCAACCAGCACCTGAATTGGCGTGTGTCCCAACAGTTCCTTCAGTCGATCTTGGCTCAGCTCTGGATTTTCTTGAAATAGTTCATCGACAATTTGGTTCAGGACTCGCGCTTGCTTACCGGCGGCCTGTCGAACCCCAGCCGCGTCGTACATGACAATAAAAGCAAAAATAAGGGCGATCGCAAATTCAATGCTGCTCCAACCGGCAGTTTGCCCGACTCCGGTCGCCAAAGCTGCCACCAAAGCAGAATGCGAACTAGGCATGCCGCCCGTTGTCACCAAGACGCGAAAATCGAACTTACGATTTTTGATTAATTCAGCAACGAGTTTTAATAGCTGGGCGATCAGGGTGGCTGACAGGGAAACTAACAGCACTCGATTGTAGATAATATCGCCAAAGTCCTGCATATTTTTTTGCGCGCTTCTTCAGAGTAAGGACTCAAGATGGGATGGAAACTCTAGTGAGTACGGGCGGTGACAAAATCGGCGATCGCCATCAGCGGAATTGCCTTTTCAGCATAAATGGCCAGCTCTGCTTTGGCTTCGTCAATTAAGGCTTGCGCTTGCTGGCGCGACCCTTCAATCCCCCACAGGCTAGGATAAGTTGCCTTTTGAGCTTTCAGGTCTTTGCCAGCGGTTTTGCCCAACTCTTCCTGGGTTGCAGTAATGTCAAGAATGTCATCGACAATCTGAAAGGCCAGTCCAATATTACCCGCATAGCGAGAAAGACGCTGCAAATCACTCGGCTCGGCTCCTGCCAGCACTGCGCCTGACCAAATCGAAGCTTCTAAGAGAGCGCCGGTTTTGTGGGAGTGAATAAAATGCAGGGTTTCGACCTGGACATCTTTCAGCCCCTCGCATTCGAGGTCGATTACTTGCCCACCGACTAGCCCTGTTGCAGCCACAGCATGACCTAAACGAGCTACTACCTTGAGCAACTGCTCAGCCGGAACTCCTTGGGTATGCACGGCCACATACTCAAAGGCGTAGGCCAGCAGTCCATCACCGGCTAAAATGGCAATGTCTTCGCCGTAGACCTTATGGTTGGTCAGCTTACCGCGCCGATAGTCGTCGTTATCCATCGCCGGTAGGTCGTCATGAATCAAAGACATTGTGTGAATCATCTCAAGGGCGCAGGCGGTCGGCATCGACATCGGCAGCGTCCCATCAAATAGCTCACAGGTGGCCAGACAAAGAATTGGCCGCAGCCGCTTACCTCCCGCCATCAGCGAGTAGCGCATCGCATCATAAATTTTCTCTGGGTAAGTGACGACGATCGATCGCTCTAACGCCTGGTCAACCAGCCGTCTGCGCTCTTCGAGATAAGATCGGAGGTCAAAGCTGGAAGCCCCTTTCACCGACAGGGATTGTTTCGTCTCCGTTTGGGGGCTGTTAGCTGAAATCATCTTCTGCTCCATCGTGACTGCTGAGGTTGCTGTTTCTGAGTGCGCCTGGCTAGATTTAGCGCCCGTAGCGGAACTGATTGTCAGTGCTCTGGTGGGGAGGCTCAATTATTTTAAGCCATTGCGCTGTTTGTAACTCCATACCGTATTTTCTAGTAACATAGCGACAGTCATTGGGCCGATGCCACCCGGCACCGGCGTAATCCAACCGGCGATCGCCTGCACGGCTGCAAAGTCTACATCCCCAACCAAATAGCTTTTATCCACTGCATTGTCGCTAACCCGATTAATCCCGACATCAATCACCACGGCTCCTGGCTTGACCCACTCAGCGGTGACTAAGCCGGGGCGACCGACGGCTGCTACCAAAATGTCTGCCTGACGGGCGATCGTAGCTAAATCATCAGATCGAGAATGGGCGATCGTCACCGTTGCATCTGCCTCTAGCAGCATCAGCGCCAAGGGCTTGCCAACTAAAATACTCCGCCCAATCACGACAGCTTGTTTACCGGCCGGGCCAAGTTGATAGGCTTGCAGCAGGCGGATCACCCCAGCCGGGGTACAACTGCGTAAACCTGGCTCTGAGCGCACCAGCCGTCCTAAATTAACCGGATGCAGCCCATCCACATCTTTGTCGGGGTTGATCGCGTACAGCAGCGATCGGGCATCCAGATGATCCGGCAGGGGCAACTGGACTAAAATTCCATCGACTCTCGGATCTTGATTTAGGCTTTGAATCAATTGGGCGAGTTCTGCCTGGGTCGTTTCAGCCGGCAAATGATGCCCAAAGGAAGCCATTCCAACTTTTTCACAGGCCCGCTCTTTGTTGCGAACGTAGGCAGCACTGGCGGGGTTGTCCCCGACCATCAAGACGGCTAAGCCAGGTGGACGACCAACCTGGGGCTGTAACTGTTCAATTTGGTTGGCTAACT
Organism: Aphanocapsa sp. GSE-SYN-MK-11-07L; assembly: GCA_019359715.1. Classification (GTDB taxonomy): domain Bacteria; phylum Cyanobacteriota; class Cyanobacteriia; order Thermosynechococcales; family Thermosynechococcaceae; genus JAHHGS01. Next base: position 15,727 of record JAHHGS010000084.1, read on the forward strand.
CTGCTTGCGATCGCAGAGCCAATGCTTTACCGTCCAAAATGGAGGCAACGTGAGGTGGCATCAAAATCTGAATCGTACTTAGATTAAAACTAGCTGCCTTTCATTGTACCGATTGAGTTAATCCTAAAAATGCCCTGCGGCCGAATAATTTTATGAAGAAAGAGTTTTCTGTGGGCGATCGGGTGCGGGTAATTGCCCTGCCAGATTATGTTAAAACCGCAGAACCTATCCCGATGCTCCGCCCTCCAACCGTGATCCAAATTGGTGAAGAGGGAATTATCTTAAATCGTCAACCCGGCGATTTTTGGAGCGTCCGCCTAGAAAGAGGAGCTTACCTGCTGGATAGCCAATACTTAGAACTGGTCAGCTCAACAAGTTCGTAGCGCAGACGAGCCATCTAATGTTGCCCATCACTCACCGTAGATAGCCTTTTTATTGCAACTGATCAACTCTCGCCAGTCGGTGTGCATGGGCGTTGTCATGCAGTTTTAGATCCTTATATAGAGCTTAAAGAGCGTAGTTTTTCTCGAAAATAACAGAAGCTTGGTGATTGATTAATATCTACATCCATATGAGGAGAAATATCACTAGCCCAAGCCATTTTTTCTTTCCCAACTGCTTGCCAACCTAACTTAGCCAAACTTTGAGCACCACCTAAGAATATTGCATCAGCTAATTTTTCCCATGTACCGCAGATACTATCGTTAACATAAGAATTTAAAACGGCATCCTTTGCTGTGGGGTAAGCAGTTTTCATGGCATTCATATCACCCAAATACCAAGCCTCTCCTTCCTCAATTGCAATACAGAAATAGGTCTCTGGCTTTACTACACATTTATCTACACAATCAAGCAATTCTGTACGAAAATTACTTAAGCACCGATCATCAAGATCACAAACAACGATCAATATAGCGGAATAACTAAGAGGATAACCAGTGAATGTATTACCATAACCTTGAATAAGCTTCGGAATTTGGTCAAGCAGAATACGTCTCTTTGGATCTGAGGAAGGCGTTAATCCTTGAGGAATACGTCCTATTCCCTTATAAGAATGAATATTAAATGTGTGTTCATCACTAATGATCTTTGGGATAAGGATCTCAAGAGCAGTCTTGCCAGAAATATCCTCAATAAGAATTTCAAAGTGCATTCATTATCTACCTTTTATCCAAGTAATCGCTGTACCAAAGTCCACCAAGAGGTAAACCTTGAGAAACAAGGTTCTGGATGAGAGGGTCTTCACTCGCACGTTTGATTGTCGAGAAGCCATCCTGTCCTTTTTCAAGTACCCAGACTTCTTCAGGCTGGAGAGCATCTACAAAGTAAGGTTGGTGTGTTGTAATAAAAATTTGAGACCCTCCTTTTCGTCCTGTAGCGTGTGCTCGAAACTCTTGTGCTAATGTTTCCAAAAGCTTGTGGTATAAACCATTTTCCGGTTCTTCAACACATATAAATGGTGGAGGTGAAGGATCTTCTAAAAGTAATAAATAGGCAAATACTTTGAGAGTTCCATCAGACATTTGTTGCACATAGAATGGATCTTTGAATCCTCTATCATTGAATTTTAATAGCAGTCTCCCATCTGGACTTTTCTCAGTGCCGATCTTATGTATACCTGGTATTTTCTGGGAAATATTTTCAAGAACGGAATGAAATTTTTTAGAATGCTCTCTTTCCATAAATTGAACTACATTTCCAAGATTATCTCCGTGTATATTTAGATGTTTCTGAGGTCCAGCAAGAGGCAAGCTTCGTGCTGCGTCTGGTGTGAAATAGCTAAGATACCACCCTTCTATAAATTTGCGAAACAAAGAAATTCTAGGATGCTGTTTTAACGAGCCTAAAGTCGCAATTCCAAGCTTTCGTTTATCACTCAACTCAACAACCTCAGTCTCCTTACTTTCTTCTTCTGCTTCGCCTTTACGAAGCCTTTCTATTAAGTTGAACAGATCAAATTCTTCTTGATCTTCCTCAACTTGCTTACCTTCCTCTTCACCCTTCCAAGCTATACCTTTACCTTCATTAAGAATTAAAAAGGAAAAGGGCCATCCTGTTTTCTGTCCTTTTCTCCTTTGTCTAAGCCTTTCTTGCTTCACAAAAGGTCTTCCATCTGAATCGAGATCTATAGCCAATTCGTAAGTGATTGGCCTCGCATTACCATCTTCTTTGTAATAGATTTCAAACTCAATACTTCCAACATTCCCTTGAGAGCGAATCCTTTCAAAGCCGCCTCTTCCACGAGCATCACAAGCTTCTTCAACTCCTCCTTTTAGGCAATCTGAAAGAAAACCAAAAGCATCAAAGAGCGTACTTTTGCCAACACCGTTTTTACCAATAACAGCCGTCATTGGTGTCAGTGATGCTCTATTTTGAGTGTTCCACAGCTTTCCTAGGGTAATGTCTCTGAGAGTTCTGTAGTTCTTTATCTTAAAGCCTTCAATCCCGGACATCTAAGTACCTTTGTTTACCCAAGTTTTTTATTTTATCAACTTCTTTAGGGATATAGATGATAATCCAGTAAGCAGAATTTTGTATAAGGGCCGCCCCAAGTCCAGAACATGACACCTCAAGAGACTTGTCTGCATAACAATTATTTACTACTGTCTAATCCCCTCTTAACTGTTGTTATTATGCCCATTAACTCTAACTATAGCGGTACAGTCATTGCGTTTAAAATAGCCGATTAACAGCACTATTCCTGCACTTATCTTGCTTCAAGAGCATCTAAATCGACTATTTCTGGGTCTAGAAGGCTCTGGGGCTGTCTAAAAATTTACGAAGTCGATCGCATCGTCTAGGCATGATCAAACCTGGGCGACCGGATCGATCGCTAAAACCTTACATTGAGCCTGGTCGCGCAGCAGATGATCGCAGAGGACTAGCGCCACCATTGCTTCTACCATCGGGACAGCGCGGGGCAGCACACAGGGGTCATGGCGACCTTTGGCGGCGAGGATTGTTTCTTCGCCAGCTTGGTTGACGGTGCGCTGGCTAGTGCCGATCGTGGCGGTGGGTTTAAAGGCCACTCGCAGGATAATATTCTCGCCATTGGAAATTCCGCCCTGTACGCCGCCAGAGCGATTGGTGACGGTGCGGATTTGGCCGTTGTCTGAGTAGAATTCATCGTTATGCTGTTTGCCGGTCAAGAAGGTGCCGCCAAAGCCAGAGCCAATCTCAAACCCTTTGCTGGCCGGTAAAGACATTACGGCTTTAGCTAAATCTGCCTCTAATTTGTCAAACACGGGTTCACCTAACCCCTTCGGCACCTGACGAGCCACGCATTCGACCACGCCACCAATCGAGTCGGCATCTCGACGCACCTGGTCAATTAAATCAATCATTTTTTCGGCGTAGTCGGGGTGGGGGCAACGGACAATGTTGCTTTCGACTTGCTCTAGGGTGACGGTATCGGGGTCAATTGGGGCTTCCAGGTCTTTGATCCGGCGCACGTAGGCAATAACTTCGACCCCAGCCACTTGCTGAAGAATTTTTTTGGCGATCGCCCCCGCTGCCACCCGGCCAATTGTTTCGCGAGCGGAAGACCGACCCCCCCCCTGCCAGTTGCGAATGCCGTATTTGGCATCGTAGGTGGCATCAGCATGGGAAGGCCGATAGACCTGGGCCATTTCGCTGTAGTCTTGGGGGCGAGTATCTTTGTTACGCACCAAAATGGCGATCGGGGTGCCGAGGGTTTTGCCTTCAAACACGCCGGACAAAATCTCACAGGTATCGGCTTCTTGGCGGGGAGTGGTAATCCGGCTTTGCCCTGGGCGACGGCGATCGAGTTCAAACTGAATCTCTGGGGTTGAAATCTCTAACTGGGGAGGGCAGCCGTCAATCACCACACCCACACCGCCCCCGTGAGACTCGCCAAAGGTGGTGATCCGAAACAAATGCCCAAATGTATTGCCCATGCTGCCGCCTAAAAATCGCCGCTCCCACCATTTTCTAACCATAGGGTTGAAATAAGTGGGTTGGCGGTAAAATCGCCTCAACCTAAATCATACGTCTTGGCCTGGAGGAGTGCTCAGGTCAGTCATCTTGATCTCAAGCTCTGACCATTGCGTCAGTGTTTGAGGACAACTCGGTAGCGAGCTTTGCCGCTGTGTAGGCGATCGAGGGCTGAGTTGACATCGGCAAACGAGAAGGTTTCTGTGATCGGTTGAATCCCTTGCCGGGCCGCAAACTCCAACATCGTATTGGTGGTGGCTGGGCTACCAAGCGGGCTGCCAGAAATCGATTTCTGCCCCAGAATCATTGGAAACACCTGAGCCGGAATTGGGTTGGGGACAACGCCAACAAAATGCAGCCGTCCTTTTGGGCGCAGGGTAGCAATATAGGTATCCCAATCTAAGTCTGCATTCACCGTGGATAGAATCAAGTCAAAAGAGTTGGCGACGGCTTTTAAGGCTTCTGGATCACGGGAATTGACAAAATGGCTGGCCCCAAGCTGCCCAGCTTCGGCTTCTTTGTCGGCACTGGTTGAAAATGCCGTCACATCGCAGCCCCAAGCTTTTAAGAAGCCTAAGGCCATGTGCCCCAAACCGCCAATCCCAATGACGCCGACCCGATCGGTGGGCTTAATGTCGAACTGAACAATCGGGTTAAACACGGTCAATCCACCGCAGAACAGCGGCCCGGTGGATTCTGGGTTGAGTGCTTCTGGGACTGGTATCACCCAGCTTTGATGGGCCCGCACTTTGTCAGCGAAGCCCCCATGACGACCAACAATGGTTCCTTCAGCCGTCAAACAAAGATTGTGCTGCCCAGACATGCACCACTCGCAAGTCATGCAAGAGCGGGCAAACCAACCGAGACCGACCCGCTGCCCAACTTTGAGGGTAGTGACGCGATCGCCAATCGCTGCGACGGTTCCCACCACCTCATGACCTGGCACAAACGGATATTGAGTAATTCCCCAATCGTTGTTCAACATGCTGAGGTCGCTGTGGCATAGTCCGCAGTATTCCACCTGAATTTCAACATCCTGCTCAGCCAAAGCTCCCGGATCGTACTCAAAGGGCTGGAGGGCTTCGCCGGGCGCTTGGGCAGCATAGGCTTTAATCATGGTTGTGACCCGATTGGATTTTCCGCTTTTCATTCTAAGGCATGATTAAATTGGCGTTGCGATCTGTGCCAACCTCTGGGGCGATCGCTAGAGGATGTGTTGAAACTGTTGCAAGTTGAACAATACGTCAATCAAAGCGGTTTGGCGTACCTGTGTGGATAGCTCAGGATGCTTGACAAGCTGCTCAATTTGAGTCTGCACAGTTGTCAGCAGAGTCTTAAGGTTGGGCAGCTCGCCTTCATGCAGAGAGCAAAACGCAGCCGGTAGGTGAGTGTCGTGGTCAATCGCTGTCGCTAAGACCTGATCCAGGTTTAACCCCAATTGCTGGAGGGTACGCTGAAGAGTTTCAATCACCCCATGCATTTCGATCGGGTCAAACACGCGTAGGATGCTGGTTTGGGTGACAATCCCTAAATTTTGACCCCAATTCCAAGACACCACCAATCGCCGCACCTGGCGTTCTTCCATGGCTTGGTGAGCCGTCCAGAGGGAATCTTCGGGACTAAGCACAAACAGCGGCGTACTCATCACCGTTTGGGCTGGAGTGTGCCGGATATCTAAGCCTAGGGCCTGAAAGTGAACAATATCCCGTTCGGTGACAATCCCAACGGGCTGCTGGAGCGAATCATCTTGCTCAGAGACTTGCACAATCACAACACAGCTAATCTGATGGGTCGCCATCAATGTGGTCAATTCCAGTACGGGGGTGGTCGGCAATGCCACGACAACCTGGTTGGTCATGACTTCGGCCACGCGCCGGATTTTGAGTAAGTTTGCGGGTCGGAGAATATGGCGAATGCTATCCAGTGAGACAACCCCAATCAGGTGCTGCTGCTGATCGGCGATCGCCAAATGACGAATCCGATGCCGACGGAACAAAAACAGGGCCGCAAAAATATCGTGCAGGGACTGCTCAGACATGGTGAGCACCGGATGATGCATCACCTCGCAGATTTTAGTCGTCTGGAGGTCAACCCCAAGCGCCGTCAACTGGACTAAATCTCGCTCGGTAAAAATGCCCTCTAGCTTCTTGCCCTGCATGACTAACACGCAGCTAGCCCGCGCCCCCCGCAGCGGATCGGTTGAGTGAAGGGAACCCTGGGCAGTTTGATTCATTAGCGCAACGACATCTGACAGCCAGGCATCGGGAGCCACCGTCAGCGGGTGACGATCAATCGCATCAGCCAAGGGCGGAGTATTGAGTGAATGATCAAAAACTGCATTCATAAAGCAGGCACAAATACAGAGCGATTTGATCCAGACAGTCAGGGAGGAAGCTTGCTCCCCCAAGTTCCTTATTTTTAAAGTTACACAGGCTTGCGATAAGTCAAGGCTAGAAGATTGATGATCAGACTTCTGCTTGATTCGTCACTATACCACTGCCAAAATTTTCAGGTAGGCAGTATTAAAATGCAGTATTCAGCAGCATTTAAAAGTCCTCCTTTTTAAGGGGGATTTAGGGGGATTAAAGATTTTTGAGCGGAGCAAATTTGACTTTCAAAACATCCTCTAAATTGAGGACGATCAATTTTATGGTTTTAGTGAATCTCAGAAATGTCGCTAACAGAATGATCGTTGAGAGGTTCAGCTTGAGCCTGGGTTTCCATGCCTGAGATTCTCGGCGTTCGCCCGTAGAGGCGATCGAGGACGCGCTTGACGGAAATCCGCTGCCACTGCTGCCCGCGCTTAGTCGTGTATCCCTGTTGATTTAGCCAGTCTGCCACTTGCTGAAGCGATTTGCCTGATTTGTGGTGACGGCGAATTAGCTCAATAATCTGCTGCTCGGTTGGGTCTTCGATCAGCTCACCATCGAGCGATCGCAGTCCATAGGCGGGAGAACCATAGCCAGCATAGCCGCCCTGAGCTGCTTTTTCTCTCCGCCCTTTTTCTAGGCGTTCCCAAACTTCCCGATCCTGAAAATTTTCGGCAACCATTGCATTTCGCCTCACCTGCTTCTAAGCATAAGCTGAAAACTTCCTGATCAGGGCGGGTTGGCTTAATTGTAGCCATTGTGCAGCAGGTGTTCAGCCCGATCAATCTCTTGAGGTGTTCCTTCGACAATCAGCAAAAAACTGCCGCCAGCAATCTGTTGACTGTAAGCTTTCGCTTGGGCTGAGGTGAGTCCTAGACCAATCAAGGCTCCTGTCACTCCCCCCGCTGCCGTACAAATGCCGCCGCTGAGCAGAACAAACGCGATCGCCGAAGACAACACCAGTTGCCCCACCCCTGGCAGGGCAATCAGTCCAGCCCCCAGCAGTAGCCCAGTCGCGCCACCGGCCAGATTGCCCATCAGCAAGCCTTTTTTGAGGCCAGTTGCCGTGCCGGTGATCCTGCCATAGGGAGGTGCAGGCAGGTTGGCGGGGTGATCTTTATGCTCACTCTCACCCAGTAAAAAAACCTGCGCGATCGGAAAGCCAGACAGGACAAGCTGATCAAGCGCTTGTCCAGCAACGGCACGATTGGAATACAGTCTGATCGCTTGGCGATGCTGGGTCAGGATGGTATTGAACATCTCTCGATTTTTAAGAGGTAAAATTTTTTCTGTATCTTTCAATACTATTTTACCTAATTTATCGCCGCAATTATCAGCTTTGGCTTGGCATGTGAGAAAGCGATGACAAAAAGCGATCGCGGAAAGTTATTTCCGCGATCGCAGCCAGACAAAGCCTAAATTTTCAGTTCAGCCTCTACCAGTGAGGCGGGTTGATTATTTGGTGACTCAAATCATTTTTTGTCATTACTTAAATACCACCGATTACTTCTTCAAAGGATCGCTGAGCGTAGCCGGTGTATCAACGGTCAAAGCGGCTTCGTTTTGTTCACTCGTGCGAATCCGGATCGCTCTGCTGACGGGGATTACAAATAATTTACCATCCCCAATTGTGCCAGTTTTGGCGGTGGCGACAATTGTATCAACCACGGCATCGGTCAGATCATCATTGACGACAATTTCAAGCCTGACCTTGGGCACAAAGTCGATCGTGAACGGCTTGCCCTCCATATCGAGCAGGCCCAAAAAAGCGAGCGGGCGACCTTTTTGCCGTCCGAACCCTTTCGCGCCGGTCACGGTCATGCCTTGAATCCCCAGTTTGACCAAAGCTTCTTTGACAGCATCTAATTTATTCGGTTGGATAACAGCAAGAATCAAATTCATGGTGAGTTGAGTTAAAGATGGACTGAGGCATCGATAAAGGCCCTGATGTTCAGACTAGCGTTCTGGGCGATAGATTCTGTAGCGATCGCAACCCGACAAAACTTTATCGAGGTTTAGAGGTGCCGATGCGATCGCGTGAAGGATGGCTCAGATTGGCCGGTAAAAATAGGGGTTTACCTTTGAGCAAGCTATCGCCAATCAAATAGGCAAATCCGGCCGCGAAGAAGGCGATCGAAATCCCGATCGCTGTCATCGAATTGGCTTGGGCATTACCTGACCCCGTTAAGCCGTAGTAGAAAATGCCACCGACCATGAGCAGATTCATCACCAAGCCCAAGCTGGGAATCACAATTGTTTTGATTGGATTGTGGTCATCGTCTAGAAGATGTCTGAGGGTTGCAATCAGGGCGATCCCACAGGTGATACCGTAGAGCATAAAGGTGCCAATGTTAGATACCAGGGTAACAATCGTGACATTATCGACGCTTTGAACAGCGTAGGCTCCAATTAAGGCCGACAGTCCTGTCAGAAAGAAAATGCCGATGTAGGGCGTGTTGTAGCGACCGTGCAAAAACCCAAACACCGAGGGCAGTTCGCGATCGTTGCCCATTGCATAGCTGATTCGGACGCCAGTAGACAGTGAGGACAGGGCCGTTCCAATCAGTGCCATCACAACAGTGCTGGCGATCGTGATTTGGAGCAGAAAGCCATTCCCGAACAGCAAGGTATCACCCAAAATTTTCGCGATATCCCCGATCGGTGCGCCCGACGACAAGGCGGCAGCAAAGCCAGTCACCGTCTTGCCATCAACCGTCACAGCATACTGATCGCCAATGAAAAAATTAGCGGCAAAATACTCAAAAAAGTAGCAGAGACAAGCCTGAATAAACAGCGACAACACAACTCCGCGCGGAATATCCCGCTGCGGATTGACCGCTTCCCCGGCCATGGCGGTGGCTGACTCAAAGCCAACCAGGAGCAGAATTGCGATCGTCGCCTGATAAACCAGCCCCATCAAATCGTGGGGAATCACAACGCTGAGGGCATTGGCATGTTCGTAATTGACGTTGGGATGCCCCAATCGGTACAGAATCATCAGCAGCCCCAGAAAGACCAGAGAAACAATTTGCACAATATTGATAATGATGTTGATTAAAGTTGAGCCAGTCACGCCAATCAGAGCAATGCTGCCGACTAAACCTGCGAAAACCAGACAGATTAAGACTTTGCTCAACCAATCTGAAGCAAAATTAGGATTAAACAGTTGCCCAATGTAGACGACCAGCGTACCCATAAAGCTAATCATGATGCCGGGATAGGCCCAGTAGTAGAGATGAGCTGCCCAACCGGTGACAAATTTGGCTACACGGGCCAAGCGGAAATGCTTGTGGGATTGTTTGGCTAAAATAGCTGCCTCGGCGTAGTAGTAGGAACTCCCCGCTCCGGCATCTGGATAGGCTTTAGAGAGCGTGGCATAGCAACTCGCGGTCAGCAGGGCAATGCAGGTGGCCAGGGCGATCGCTGCCCACATATTTTTGGCAGAGTCGGGCGGAGCTTGCAGTTGGTAAGTTGTCCATAGAAAAGCACCCGGCGCTATCAATGCCATGGCATTAATCGTGATACCCACCAACCCAAGCGTGGGCTTCAGTTCACTACTTGAGTTTGTCATAGCAAATTGTTACATCTCTCTAGAGTACGTACCATATCTTTGAAGGTGAGCCGCCATCAGTCTGTATTGCACAACACAAACTGCTGCTTAATGGCTGTTTAGTGTTTGATCTGCCTGGACTAGAACCCTATCTGTGTGAAGCTTTGGCAATAAGACTAGATATTTTCGCCCATTTTATAGACGATGCATTACAATGCGAAATTACTCTACTCTGTCTGTCAGGCTTGAAAAACTGTCCTTGGGTTTTTGCTGCGCTTTGTAGTTTTCGATACAAATGTCTTCAGTCCTTCCTCCTACCATAGGTCGAAATGCAGAACCTTGCGAATGGCTAAAGCCCAATCGAAAAGAATTTTACAGATTTCACTGTTACATCTGCAAGGGAGAGGTTTAGGCTGGTGCAAATCGCAATTTAGATTGCTGATTGTCTTGCACTAAGCAGTTATAACGGTCAGTCAGTCTGGGTTGGCTTAAGTTAATGCATTTTCCCTGGTTTTTGTTAGTTTGTCGCTGCTTGCCGCTAAGGCACTGGAGAAAACTATGGAGTCCGACATTATGAATGGGGACTTTTCTGCAAGTGAGACCGCAGAGTCCCCCACCTCAACGACTAAATCTGGCAAGAAAAAGAATAAGGACAAGAAAAAAAGGAAAAAAGCCAAGTTTGATGATGCTCCCCAGTCAATGACCTACTTGCCTACGTCTGAACGGGAAAGTAAGTCTAAGCTCTCGACGAAAGAGTATGAAAAAGAGTTGGCCCGGATGCAGGTTGAGCTAGTCAAATTGCAGTATTGGGCCAAACATACGGGCACTCGGATTGTGATTTTGTTTGAAGGGCGCGATGCCGCAGGCAAAGGCGGCACGATTAAGCGGATTACGGAACCGCTGAATCCGCGCGGCTGTCGGGTTGTGGCGTTGGGAACCCCCAGCGATCGCGAAAAAACCGAATGGTACTTCCAGCGCTATTCGCCCCATTTACCAGCAGCGGGTGAAATTGTCTGCTTTGATCGGAGTTGGTATAACCGAGCTGGCGTCGAGCGTGTGATGGGCTTTTGCACCGACGATCAGTATCGGGAATTTATGCAAACTTGCCCGGAATTTGAGCGAATGCTAGTCCGGTCGGGGATTATTTTACTCAAGTATTGGTTCTCTGTCAGCGATGAAGAGCAGGAGCGCCGCTTCCAATCGCGCACCATTGATCCGGCGCGGCGCTGGAAACTGAGTCCAATGGATTTGGAATCGCGCGATCGCTGGGTGGAATATTCCCAGGCCAAAGATGAGATGTTTGCCCATACCAACATCCCAGAAGCCCCCTGGTTCACCGTCGAAGCCGACGATAAAAAGCGGGCCCGTCTTAACTGCATCAACCACTTCCTGACCAAAATCCCCTACGTTGATATGACCCCAGAACCACTAGAACTCCCGCCCCGCCGGTCTGCCCATGACTACGTGCGACCGCCGCGCAACGAGCAGTTCTTTGTCCCGCAAGTGTATTGATTTGAATGATTGCCGCCAGATTGAGGTCAGGATTTTTCTCTGACAGCCTCCAAGTTTTTTAGTTTCACCCCTAAAGGAAAAATAATCATGAGTGGTAATGAACTCCGCTTCCAGGCCATTTGCCAAGTCACCGATCGCGAAAAGCTCCCCCCCAAGACGCCCAGCCGCTTAGAAGAACTTTGGGCCACCGATGTGTTTACGCTGGCCAAGATGCAGGCCTGTCTGCCCAAGGATGTGTTTAAGTCGATTAAAAGCACGGTGCAAACCGGTGGCAAGCTAGATGTCTCCGTGGCCGGAATTGTGGCTGCGGCGATGAAAGACTGGGCAATTTCTAAGGGTGCCCTCTACTACGCCCACGTCTTTTATCCGATGACCAACTTTACGGCTGAGAAGCACGATGGATTTATCTCGGTTCAAGGCGATGGCTCAGTAATCACAGAATTCACTGGCAAGGTGCTGGTGCAGGGTGAACCGGATGGCTCGTCTTTTCCAAATGGCGGCATTCGCTCCACGTTTGAAGCCCGTGGCTACACGGCTTGGGATGTGACCAGCCCGGCCTACGTGATGGAAACCGATAACGGTGTCACCCTATGTATTCCAACTGTCTTCATTTCTTGGACTGGTGAAGCCCTCGACAAGAAAACGCCGCTGCTCCGCTCCAACGCGGCCATGAGCAAAGCAGCCACCCGACTGCTGAAGCTGTTGGGGCATTCTGAAGTTGCCACCGTCAACTCAAGCTGCGGAGCAGAGCAGGAATACTTCTTGGTTGATGCCCATTTTGCCCACAGCCGCCCCGATATCCTGCTGACTGGCAGAACCCTGTTTGGGCGACCAGCGGCCAAAGGACAACAGTTTGATGATCACTACTTTGGGGCGATTCCAGAGCGGGTGCAGGTCTTCATGCAAGATGTGGAGGAGAAAATGTATCGGTTGGGGATTCCAGCCAAAACTCGCCACAACGAAGTCGCCCCCGGTCAATTTGAGCTGGCCCCATTCTTTGAGGCAGCTAACGTGGCCAGCGACCACCAGCAAATGACGATGACCATCCTCAAGAACACGGCCAAGAAGCACGGCTTTATCTGCCTGCTGCACGAAAAGCCGTTCGCAGGCATCAATGGCTCTGGCAAACACGTCAACTGGTCAGTTGGCAATGCTACTCAAGGCAACTTGCTGGATCCCGGCGATAGTCCCCATGCCAACCTGCAATTTCTGCTGTTCTGCGGAGCGGTAATTCGCGGCGTCCACAAGTATGGGCCGCTGCTGCGAGCCGTGGTAGCAACCGCCAGCAACGATCATCGCCTGGGAGCAAACGAAGCGCCTCCAGCAATCATTTCGGTCTACTTGGGCACCCAGCTTGAAGATGTGTTTGAGCAAATTAGGCAGGGTGATGTTAAAAGCTCTGCCCACGCCGGGGTAATGAATTTAGGCGTACCCACTCTGCCGGAATTTCCGAAAGATCCGGGCGATCGCAACCGCACCTCCCCCTTTGCCTTCACGGGCAATCGGTTTGAATTCCGGGCCGTCGGGTCGGGGCAATCGGTGTCGGGGCCATTGGTGGCCATGAACACGATCTTGACCGATTCCCTCACCTGGGTGGCAGACCAGTTGGAAGCTGAGTTGGCCAAAGGCAAAGCCCTAGATGTGGCGGCGTTTGCGATCCTAAAATCGGTGATGGATGATCATGGGGCCGTTGTGTTTGGCGGCAATGGTTACTCGGAAGCATGGCACAAAATGGCTGTTGAAGAACGCGGCTTACTCAACCTACCGACGACCGCCGATGCGCTGCCGATCCTGAAGGAAAAGTACATTGAGGAGCTGTTTGAAAAAACAGGCGTGCTGTCTGCGGCTGAGCTAGAAAGCCGGTTTGACGTTTACGCCGAGCAGTACACGCAGGTAATTGAGATGGAAGCCAAGCTGGTGATTAGTTTGGCTAAAACGGTGATTTATCCGGCTGCCTTCCGCTATTTATCGGAGCTGGCCGGCAGCATTACCAGTCTGAAGCAAATTGGGATCGCCTTTGAATTAGAAAGCGCCGAAACGGTGGCTTCAGTCACAAAGCTAATGATGGATAGCGTTAGCAAGTTAAGCGATGCCAGCAGCAAGCATGAGTTCGCCACGATCGAAGAACACATGCAGTACTGTGCCAAAACCCTGCGCCCGCTGATGGATCAGGTTCGCACCTACGCGGATGCTTTAGAGGGGGATGTTGCCGACGACCTTTGGCCATTACCCAAATACCAGGAGATGCTGTTTATCAAATAGCAAACGCCTGATCCCCCTAAGTCCCCCTTAAAAAAGGGGGACTTAGAATAAGATTATTTTTGAAAGCTTCGCTCTGAGAAGCTTTCAAAAATAATCTGTTTTGATATTGAGGCTAATTGAATACTCGCACCGTTTCTAAAAAAGTTTGGGCTTCCGGGTGGGATGAGCTGGCCAACTCTGCCTGAGTCCCTAGAAACACCATGTTGCCGCTTTCCATTAAGCCAATGCGGGATGCCAGCAAAAACGCCTCTTGGATATCATGGGTGACGAAGACAACGGTTTTGCCTAAGTCTTGCTGTAAGCGCTGAAACTGGCGCTGCAAGTCAAGCCGAGTAATTGGGTCAAGCGCTCCAAACGGCTCATCCATTAGCAAAATGGGTGGGTCGGCGGCCAGGGCACGGGCAACGCCGACCCGCTGTCGCTGTCCGCCCGAAAGCTGGTGCGGATAGCGATCGCTAAACTGGGCTGGCTCCAAGCCGACCAAGTGCAGCAGCTCATGCACCCGCGATTTGATTTGCAAGGGCTTCCAGCCTTGCAGACTGGGGACTAAACCAACATTGCGCTCGATCGTGAAATGCGGAAACAGGCCCGTTTCTTGAATCACATAGCCAATTTGGCGGCGGAGGGCGATCGGGTTCCAATCCGTCGTGGCTTTGCCCTGCACCCGCACCTGTCCTGTCGTTGGCACCAATAGATGATTAATCAACTTCATGGTCGTGGTTTTGCCAGAGCCACTCCGCCCCAGCAGCACCAAAAATTCACCCGCCAGAATCGTAAAGCTGAGCTGATGCAGCAGGGGGCGTCCCTTGAGCGCAAACCCCACCTGATCGAATTCAACGGCGATCGACCGACTGGTCGGCTGATGATTTGGACTGACTTGCATAGGCGGCTGACAGAAGTTTGGTAGGGTCTATATCAGATTAGAGAAGAGTCAGAGTGATAAGGTTACTGGTTAGGCTTTAACAACCGCTGAGGGCAGAATGAGTTTATCGACGCTGATTTTAGCCTGTTTGGCTTTGGGGATTGGGTTTGGTGCCGTCCTGCATGACTATTTCCCAGAGTTGATCGCCCCTATCACTCACTATGCCTTAGATCCGCTCGGCAGCGCCTTTTTGCGGCTGATTCAATTTGTGGTGGTGCCAATTGTTTTTTCCGCCATGATTTTGGGGTTAACCCGGATCCAGAATGCGGCTCAACTGGGACGCTATGTAATCAAACTGCTGACCAGCTATCTGGTCACGAGTGGGATTGCCGTGGCGGTGGGAATGGCGATCGTCACGCTGCTCCAACCCGGAGCCGGTATCACCGGATTTACCGCCAGCAGCACGGTCAGTACCGAGCACCAGTCGCTGATCGACTGGCTGGTCAGCTTGATTCCAGTCAACCCGCTGGAAGCGCTCAGCAGCGGCAACTTACTACAAGTGATTTTTTCGGCCGCTCTGATTGGGGTTGCCATTCAGCGGGTGGGTGGGGCCGCCGCCAGTTTTATTAGCTTTATTGAAAGCTGCTACGCCATTTTTGAAGCGGTATTGGCTTTGGTGTTGCGAGTCGCCCCGATTGGCGTTTTCGCTCTGATTGCGGCGGTGATCGCCAACGAAGGGTTAGGCATTGTCGTTCGCTTGTTTGTCTATGTGGCCGGGTTATTGCTGAGTACAGCTCTGATGATGAGCCTGTATACAGTGATTCTGCTGCTGCTCAAAGCCAATCCAGTGCGGTTTTTTCAGAGTATGTTTCCAGCCCTGTCGTTGGCGTTTGGCACGGCCAGCTCGAATGCGGCGTTACCGATCGCCCTCCAAAATGTCCAGGAAAACTACGGTTTGTCAGCCGAAATTGCCAGTTTTGCCCTGCCCCTTGGCACCGCCCTCAAGCGGGACGGCTCAGCGATTATGCAAGGCTACAATGCCTTGTTCATTGCTCAGGTTTATCAGGTGGATATCACGCCGTCGCTGCTGGTGGCGATCGCCCTCAGTTCACTGTTAGTCTCTTTCAGTACACCCGGCGTGCCGGGTTCTGCCATTATCACGATGGCAACTGTTTTGAGCGCCGCCGGTTTACCTGTGGAGGGGATCGCAATTATTGCTGGCGTTGATCGGTTAACGGACGGCGTTAAGACGATGCTAAATGTAACGGGTAACACTGCCAATGCAATCGTGCTCAGCCGTTGGGAAAAGCAGCTCCCATCGCTGCCTCCGCTTCAACCCACTCCTGAACTAACAGAATCAAACCTTTAAACGCGCCCTGGAGGACTTGAACCCCGAATATTAAGTTTCTAGACCTTAAAACAATCCTTGTCTAGTAGGGATTTCGGAAATCAGAGTGAATACTTACCCCAATTCTGGATTCTTCTTAGGAATTGGCACATTGAAGTGTGCGGTCATCCGCTCACTAATGATTGGCTGTTGCTCAACAAAGGGAAGGTGATCAAGTTCTCCAGCGGCAATCAGTGTCTTCTTGGGTCTGGCATTACGCCGATCCATGTAGGCATGAAATACAGCTTCATCATCCCGATGGGTCAGGCAATATTGCTTCAGTTCCTGGTCACTCATGGCTGCATAGTTGACTTGGGTCATGAGACTAATTCTCCATTGGAGCGCGAATGCAAGTCTGTTAGCCAGAACTGGGTACAATCGTCCTTACCCATCAGTCAATTTACAAGATTGGGTTAAATCGATCCAGCAGAAGGGAAATCAAATGCTAACTGGCGAAATTCGATCGCAAATTGACAGAATCTGGGATGCTTTCTGGTCGGGTGGCATCTCGAATCCGTTGGAGGTGATTGAGCAAATCACCTACCTGCTGTTTTTGCGCCGGTTAGACGAGCTGCACACCCTGGAAGAGAATAAAGCAAATCGCCTCAGACGCCCGATCGAGCGCCGGGTATTTCCAGAGGGTAGTAACTCCTGGGGTAAACCCTACGAGCAACTGCGTTGGTCGCGATTCAAACACATGGAAGCGCGGGAGATGTTTGAGGTGGTGGGTGAGCATGTGTTTCCGTTTTTGCGGACTTCGCTCACCTCGGCTCCGCTCGGTGAGCGAAGTCGAACCGAGCGGAGTCGAGGTGAGGGTTCGACCTATGCCCATCACATGAGGGATGCTCGCTTCACGATTCCCACTGCGGCTCTGCTGGCGAAGGTGGTGGATCTGATTGACCATGTGCCGATGGACGATCGCGATACGAAGGGCGATCTCTACGAATACATGCTGGGTAAAATTGCCAGTGCAGGGCAAAATGGGCAATTCCGCACACCGCGCCACATTATTCAACTGATGGTGGAGATGACGGCCCCCACTCCAAAAGATCTGATCTGTGACCCCGCCAGTGGCACCTGTGGCTTTTTGGTAGCGGCGGGGGAATATCTACGCCAGCAGCACCCTGAAGTTTTTCAAGATCAAAAGCTGAAGGAACACTTTCACCGCAAAATGTTCCACGGCTTCGACTTTGACAATACGATGCTACGGATTGGCAGTATGAATATGCTGCTGCACGGGGTAGAAAATCCGGATACAGAGTCGAATGTGGAAAGCGGGAACTCTTTGTATAACCATCGCTGCCAATATTGCAAAAACTGGAATCCTGACTTTTGACTCTTGCTTCCCAGATAGCATTGTTGGTTTTGAACCCAATAATCTAAGTGCAATAGAATATGTACAATCGTGGCTTTCTTTTTTACAAACTACGCTTGAGGCGACCGCCCCAGAAAGTGCACAAAAAAATATCAATTTGGCTATTTTAAGAAATCTTGATGTTCCTGTTCCACCCTTCTCCCTTCAACAAGAATTTGCTCGGCGGGTAGAGGCGATCGAACGGCTTAAGACTAACCACCGAGAAGCGATCGCCCACCTCAATGCCCTGTTTGCTTCTCTCCAACACCGCGCTTTTCGAGGTGAACTATAAGAAACGAGCAACTGTAGAGACGTAAAATATCAATATCTGATGAGGGCAAAAGCATGAGCATCGTAATTCCTGACGAAGTTTTAACCACAACTCGGATGACCGAAAGCGAACTCAAGCAAGAAATCGCCATCATGCTATTTCAAAAAGAAAAACTAACCCTAGCCCAAGCCAGCCGGTTTGCCGGAACACACCGCATCGCCTTTCAGCACCTCCTCGCCAGCCGTCAAATCCCCATTCACTATGGCGTAGAAGACCTTGAGCAAGACATCAAAAACCTGCAAAAATTAGATCGCCTGTGATTATTGTTAGCGACACATCACCCATCAATAACCTTGCAGCCATCAACCAGCTCAACTTATTGCAGAAACTCTACAGTACAGTCATCATTCCTGCTGCCGTCTACCGAGAATTAACCGATCCCAACTTTCCCGTTGCAGGAGCCACCGAAGTCCAAACTTTCGACTGGATTCAGACCCGTCAAATTACGAATCTGGCAATGCTAGAAGCACTCAGCCAAGACCTTGACCCTGGCGAAGCCGAGGCGATCGTTCTGGCATTGGAGATAGGAGCCGATCAAGTTCTGATTGACGAGCGCCGAGGTCGGCTCATCGCTGATCGCCTTAACCTCAATTACACTGGCATCCTAGGCATATTAATTGAAGCTAAACGTCGAGGGCTAATCATATCCGTGAAACCCCTATTAGACTCCCTCATCAATCAAGCAGGCTTCTGGGTCGCTGAACCTGTGTACAATCGAATCTTGCAGCTTGCAAACGAATAGCGATTAGCGTAGATGATCGGGGAAGTCTATGAGCATTCATTTCCAGTTTCTCAAAACCGAATGGCCCAAACTTTACCAAGCTGCTGTCAAAGCCGAAACCCTTGCCCACCCCGACCCACGTACCGCCTGCTTCTATAGCCGCCGCGCCCTAGAGCTTGCTGTCACCTGGATATTTAACTACGACAACAGCCTGACTCAGCCCTACAAAACCGACCTCAGTGCCTTTCTATTTGAACCCAGCTTCAAAACTCTAGTCGGGCCCGCCCTGCATACCAAACTCGACATCATCCGCAAACTGGGCAACCAGGCCGTCCACAGCAGCAGACCGATTCGGGCAGACGATGCGATCGTTGCCGTACGAGAACTGTTTCATTTTTGCTACTGGCTCGGTCGCACCTACGGACTGAGAGCAACTGATAAACCGAACTCCAGCGCCACCTTTGACCCTAACGCGCTCCCCAAAACCTCGCCTGTCCCCGCCCAGACCCAGGCTCAACTGCAAGCCCAAGCCCACCAACTGGCCGACAAAGATGCTGAACTCGCTGCCAGCCAAAGTCGGCTCAGCGAAGTCGAAGGGCAGTTGAGCGAAGTCGAAACTGAACTGCAACAGCTCCGCCAAGATATTGCCCAGGCCAAAGCCGCCAACGTTGCCCAACCCGATACCCACGACTATTCGGAAGCCCAAACCCGTGACTACTTCATAGACCTGTTACTTAAAGAAGCAGGCTGGGCACTCCCCTCGACTCCGCTCCCCTCGACTCCGCTCGGTGAGCGAAGCCGAACCGAGCGGGAATTTCCAGTTCAGGGAATGCCCAACGCCTCCGGCGATGGCTTTGTTGATTATGTTCTGTGGGGTGATGATGGTAAGCCCCTGGCTCTGGTCGAGGCAAAACGAACCCGACGTGACCCCCAGGTGGGACAGCAGCAGGCCAAACTTTACGCCGATTGCCTGGAACGGCAGTTTAGTCAGCGGCCGATCATCTTCTACACCAACGGCTATCAGCACTGGTTCTGGGATGATCTCCGTTACCCACCCCGGCCCATCCAGGGATTTTTTAAGAAGACTGAACTGGAACTGATCATTCAGCGGCGCAGCACCCGCCAATCCATTTTGCTGGCTGAAATTAATGGGGCGATCGTCGAACGGTACTACCAAAGCCGAGCCATTCGCCGGATTAGCGAACCCTTTGAGCGCCAGAACGAGCGGAAAGCCCTGGTCGTGATGGCAACGGGCGCAGGCAAAACCCGCACAGTGATTGCCCTATGTGACCTGTTGATGCGTTGTAACTGGGTCAAACGAGTTTTATTCCTAGCGGATCGGGTTGCTCTGGTGAACCAGGCTGCCAATGCCTTTAAGCAGCACCTTCCTGCCTCCAGTCCGGTCAATCTTGTTACGGAAAAGAATGCTGACGGTCGGGTTTATGTTTCAACCTACCCCACGATGATGGGGCTGATTAACGAACTCGGCGAGGGAAAGCGCAAATTTGGCGTTGGTCACTTTGACCTAGTGGTGATCGATGAGGCACACCGCACGGTCTATCAAAAATACCGCGCCATTTTTGAATATTTTGACTCGCTCCTGGTGGGGCTGACCGCTACCCCCAAAGAGGAAGTCGATCGCAATACCTACAGCTTATTTAACCTGGAAACCGGCGTACCTACAGATGTCTACACGCTGGATGAAGCTGTCAAGGATGGTTTTCTCGTGCCACCAAAATCTGTTTCTGTGCCACTGAAATTTCAGTATGAGGGCATCAAATACGATCAACTCTCGGAGGAAGAGAGAGAACAGTGGGATGAACTGGACTGGAGCGAGGATGGACAAGTTCCCGATCGAGTAGAAGCGGCGGCAGTGAATCAATGGCTGTTCAATATTGACACCGTGGATAAGGTACTGGCTCACCTGATGACCCGTGGATTAAAGGTCGCCGGGGGCGATCGCTTAGGCAAAACCATTATTTTTGCCAAAAACAAAGACCACGCCAATTTTATTTACGAACGGTTCAATGCCAATTACCCCCAGTACAAGGGTGAATTTGCCCGTGTCATCACCCACGAAGTCACCTATGCCCAATCGCTGATTGATAGCTTCTCTCACCCGGATAAGTTCCCCCACATTGCAATCTCGGTGGATATGCTCGACACCGGCATCGACGTGCCCGAAGTCGTCAACTTGGTCTTTTTTAAGCTGGTGCGCTCCAAGACCAAGTTTGCCCAGATGGTCGGCCGGGGGACTCGCCTTTGCCCTAACCTGTTTGGGCCAGGACAAGACAAAGAATTCTTTTACGTGTTTGATTACTGTCAAAACCTAGAATTTTTTAGCCAAACCCCAGAAACAACAGAGGGTGCCCCAGGCAACTCACTCAGTAAGCGGCTGTTTACCACCCGGTTAGAACTTCTGGGCGCACTCGACAAGCGGCTTCAGCTCCGCTCAGCCGCTGAACGACCGACAGCCGCCGAATCCCCCGGCACTTACAACCCTAAACCTCCCACAAGCTGGCTGAGCGAAGTCGAAGCCAGCGAAGTCGCCTCCGAATCAGAAGTACGTCAGGCGATCGCAGGCCAGTTGCAAACGGAAGTTGCCACCATGAACCTGGATAACTTTATTGTTCGCCCCCAACGGCAACTGGTTGAAACCTACGCCCAACCAGATGCTTGGCAGATGCTAGAGGCAGAGAAGTTGAATGAGCTGTCCAATCTGGCCGGTTTGCCGAGTGAGTTACCTGCTGAAGATGAAGCAGCGAAGCGATTCGATTTGCTGATGCTGCGGGGGCAATTAGCACGATTACGAAATGAACCTGGATTTGTTCGCTTGAGCCAGCAAGTAAGGGCGATCGCGGCTGCCTTAGAAGAGAAAGATAGTATCCCGATCGTGCAAGAGCAAATGGCACTGATCCAGGAAATTCAGACCGATGAGTGGTGGCAAGATGTGACGCTGCCAATGCTAGAACGTGCCCGTAAACGTCTGCGAACCCTGGTGAGGCTGATCGAAAAGGTTCAACGGCAGCCGCTCTATACTGATTTCGTAGATGAACTTGGTTCCGAAACATTAATCACAATTGCTGGCTTTGGAGATGCAGATGAATTCGACCGCTTCCGCACAAAAGCAAGGCAATTCTTGATTGCTCATGAAAGTCATCTAACGATATATAAGCTCAGGCACAACCAGCCGCTGACCGCCACTGATCTAGACGAATTAGAACGGATCATGTTGGAGGCAGGTGCTGCCACTTCTGAACATCTGCAACAGGCCAAGCAAGCCAGCCAGGGATTAGGGTTATTCATCCGCTCCATCGTTGGGCTTGATCGGGAAGCAGCAAAACAAGCGTTTGCTGAATTTTTATCTTGCTCAACGGCATCTGCCAATCAGATTGAATTCGTCAATCTGATCATCAATCACCTGACTTACCACGGCATCATGGAGCCGAGCTTGTTATATGAGTCTCCCTTTACAGACATTAACTCTCAGGGGCCCGAAGGGATATTTAGCCAAGATCAGGTAGATACGCTAGTTTCAATCCTAGAGGATATTCGGGCTGCTGCGGCTGCATAAAAGTCACAGAACAATAGACCTCTTGCACGAGCTGAGCAGATATGTCAGCCTTATGCTCTCAATCACAAAGTGGTAGGGCTCGAAAGCTTGACTGAATTTAAATTTCTACTTAACGCGCCCTGGAGGACTTGAACCCCCGACATCAGGTTTTGGAGACCTGCGTTCTACCAACTGAACTAAGAGCGCCCGAACTTAGAGGCTAAAGCGCCCGGTCAAACCGCTGCTTGACGCGAGTTGCCTTGCCAACCCGAT
Organism: Aphanocapsa sp. GSE-SYN-MK-11-07L; assembly: GCA_019359715.1. GTDB lineage: Bacteria > Cyanobacteriota > Cyanobacteriia > Thermosynechococcales > Thermosynechococcaceae > JAHHGS01. The sequence continues at coordinate 37,855 of JAHHGS010000084.1, forward strand.
CGCGGAGGTAGTAAAGCTTAGCTCGACGCACTTTACCCCGACGAATCACCTTAATGCTTTCAATCCGAGGAGAATGAATCAGAAAGACGCGTTCGACGCCGACACCCTGGAAAACCTTCCGCACGGTAATGGTGGCGTTGCTGCTGCCATGACGCTTGGCGATCACAACTCCTTCATAGGGCTGAGTTCGCTCTTTGTTACCTTCTTGAATCTTGACACCCACTTTCACAGTGTCGCCAACGTGAATCACAGGTAGATCCTGCTTGAGTTGTTCCGCCTCAATCGAGCGGATAATTTCCAGAGCGTGCATAGGTGTTTAAAGAGTCACGGCCTTTTAGTCTAGCCCAATCAGTAGACAGAAGTCTAGAGAGTTAAGTTGGAGTTGTGTTGACGATTACCAATAGTAAAGTAGATCAGCCAACCCTAACAAGCCTTGCTTCAGCTTGCCTTAGACAACAGGCGGGCAGACAAAACTCCCCCCAGCAATCCAAACAGATGCCCTTGCCAAGACACCCCCGGCACCTGCGGCAGGACTCCCCAGACTAACCCACCGTAGACCAAAAAAACAATCAGCGAGAAAATGATTGAGCCTAACTTGCGCTCAAACCAGCCACGGGTGAGCAAATAACCTAAATAGCCAAAAATGACTCCACTCGCCCCGACGGTGAGCGTATTGGCACCAGCAAACAGCCATACCCCTAATCCGCTCACCAGCATCGTGATTAAACTAACGGTAAAAAAATCGCTGATGCGGCGGATCATCACTAACCAGCCCAACCCCAAAAAAGGCAAGGTGTTAGCCATTAAATGGGCAAAGTTAGCATGCAAGAAGGGAGCAAAAATGATCCCCCGTAGCCCGATCAGGTTACGAGGAATAATCCCAAAGCTTTCCAGGGTGTTGCGGAAGAAAAACTGATTGAGGATTTCTAGCCCCCACATAATCGCAACCAAGCCGCCCAAGATTTGAGCATGGGTGATCAGTTCTGCCGTCATGCCCCGAAGTTCTGAATTTTTACTGCTCATAGATGGTTAATTGGTGACGTTTACGGTCAGTTAGCCCCCAAAACACCGCACCGCTATTTTTTGGGAGCCATCAGCATAATCATGTTGCGTCCCTCTTTTTTGGGGAATTGCTGAATCTCGGCCACATCTTTTAGATCATTAGCCATTTGCTTCAGCAGTTCTTCTGCCAAGTGGGAGTGCTGAATTTCTCGCCCTCGAAAAGTAATGGTTGCTTTTACCTTGTCACCCGCTTTTAAGAAGCGCTCGGCGTTTTTCACCCGCACGTTGTAGTCGTGCTCTTCAATTTTGTAGCGCATCTTCACTTCTTTCAGATCAGCAGTGTGCTGCTTTTTACGTGCCTCTCGCGCTTTCTTCTCCTGCTCAAATTTGAACTTGCCGTAGTTCATAATCCGGCAAACCGGAGGATCGGCCTTATCGCTGACCAGCACCAGATCTAGTCCCTTTTCTTCAGCGATCCGCAGGGCATCTCTGGGAACCATAATCCCTAGCTGGGCTCCGTCGGTGTCAACAACCCGAATCTGTGGGTAACGAATGCGCTCGTTGATATTAGGTAGGTCTTGTTGCGGTTTTTTGATTGGAGGCACTGGTATTTAATCGTAATGGCGGTGTAAATTGACAGAACAAGCTGAACTTAACGGACAAGGTGAACAGACAGCCAGGCGAACTTGGGAACAGCGATCGCGAACCCAACTTGAGGGTCACTCTGTAGCCATTGTAATCAGTCATCATCAATCCTTGTCCAGATAGTAGAGAAATTAACGGGAAAGTGCCTAAGCGCCGGTTAAGATTTTGATTTATTGCAGACCAAAACAATTAATTTTCAAAAATTTTGGATCTATGCGCAGTGAATAAGATTGCAATTCAGCCGCTGCGGGGCGGGTATCAGCGAGATTGGGCTTGGCGAGGCTGGCAAACCCGCTACACTTACCTGCGATCGCCAGTTAAATCTGAGAACCTTCAGCCACGTCCACCGCTAATTTTGCTGCATGGCTTTGGCGCTTCAATTGCGCACTGGCGGCATAATTTAGCCGTTTTATCTGAGTTTCAGTCCGTCTATGCCCTGGACATGCTGGGGTTTGGCGCTTCCGAAAAGGCGCTGACCGACTACGACATTAATCTCTGGGTGGCCCAGGTTTACGATTTTTGGCGATCGCTGATTGGGCGCCCGGTCGTTTTAGTCGGCAATTCGATTGGGTCGCTGGTTTGTCTGGCTGCCGCCGCCGCTCACCCGGACATGGTGGCAGGAATTGCCATGCTCAGCCTGCCAGATACCTCTGTGCGGTCGGAGATGATCCCCAAACTAGTTTTGCCGATTGTCAGCGCAATTGAGGGGTTATTCACTTCCCCCCTGCTCTTAAAACCCCTGTTCTACTGGGTGCGTCGCCCCAAAATTGTCCGCCCTTGGGCCGCGATTGCCTACGCCAGTTCAACTGCCGTTGACGATGAATTGGTCGAGAGCTTGGTCACACCAGCGGCGGATTTTGGGGCGGCGGCGGCCTTTGCTCTGATTATTAAAGCAATGACTAACCCCCAGTTTGGCCCCCGGGTGCGCGAAGTCCTGCCCGGCTTAAATATGCCAATTTTGCTGATTTGGGGGCAGCAAGACCGAATGATTCCGCCCAGTTTGGGGCAAACATTTGCCAGCTACAACCCGCAAGTCAAACTCATAGAGCTAGAAAATGCTGGGCATTGCCCCCAGGATGAGCTGCCAGAGCAAGTCAACCAAGAAATTTTGACCTGGTTGCAGGCTTGGTTTGGGTCAGGAAAGAGCCAACCAAGTGAGTTGATTGTTCAGAAGTCTTAACTAACTGGCTCAGAGCGATCGCCCTCACTCAGAATCGCTTTTTTGGGGCGATAGGCATCAAAAAAAATCGATTGCACCAACGCCCACTCGCCAATCTTGAAAATATGGCTGACATGGGCGGTGGCCAAAGCCACAATTACCACCATCGGCAGAAAATGAGCAATTCGCAGGGCTTGCCAGTCTCCGCCAACGCTATCAACAATCCAGCTCAACTGGACGGGCTTATACATGCCTAACCCGGTGTAAAGGCTGAGGCATAGAGTCAAAATCAGTCCAACCAAGGTCAGACGGTGCCAGGCGTAGGTGCGACGCTTCGGGTTATGGCTGAAGCTGAGGGCTTTCAGGTCTTGCAGGCTAGGATAGCGCCGCCGCCAGTGCCCGGAAATCAGCAAATATAGCCCATAGCAAAGCAAATTAACCGCCAGCAGCCACATAAAGAAAAAATGCAAATGCCGTCCCCCAGCCAGCCAGCCGCCCAGACAGAGGAAAAAGGGCGGCGTCAGACCGCCTCGGCCGCCAAACACAGGGTTAGCAACATAAATTTGCAAGCCGCTGCCAATCATGGCCCAGAGGGCTAACAGGTTGCATCCATGAAAAATCCGAACCGCTAATTTTTGGTGGAGACGAAACATTTAGCTAAAAATGATCGAAATTTGTCGTTAAGGTAGGAAGTGAAAAAAGATTTAATCTGAAGCTAACCGGAAACTATGAAAGCATTTGTCGCTGGAGCTACCGGAGAAACCGGGCGTCGAATTGTCCGCCAACTGGTCTTACGAGAGATTCCGGTTGTGGCGCTGGTTCGAGATCTAGAGAAAGCCAAAAGCATTCTACCGCCTGAAGCGGAGTTAGTGGTGGGGGATGTCTCGCAGCCAGATGGTCTAAAAGCGGCGATCGCCAACTGTACCGTCTTACTCTCTGCCACCGGAGCCGCCCCCAGCTTCAATCCATTCGGCCCCTACCAAGTCGATTACGAAGGTACCAAGAACCTGATTGATGTCGCCAAGCAGACTGGGATTCAGCAGTTTGTGATGGTGTCTTCGATGTGCACTTCCCAGTTTTTCCACCCGTTGAATCTGTTTTGGCTGATTTTGTTTTGGAAAAAACAAGCGGAGGAGTACCTGCAAAAGAGTGGACTCACCTATACAATTGTGCGCCCTGGTGGGCTGAAAAACGAAGACAACGACCTGCCGCTGGTGATGTCATCAGCCGACACTTTATCTGAGGGCAGCCTGCCCCGGACACGGGTGGCCGAAGTTTGCATTGAAGCTCTGGTTCAGCCGTCTGCTCAGAATAAGATCGTTGAAATTGTTACCCAGGCCGATGCACCCAATCTTCCCTTGTCTGAGCTGTTTGCGAACGTTAGCTAACAGGTATCGACTCTATACCCTAGTTCGCTTCGGATTGATTGTTGAGAAATCAGCTTTCTGCTTCTGCTGACAATAGATTCAGAACCAAACCGACAACTTGGGATGACTGAAGGAGAAGGTGTGAAGGCTGTGCGCGATAAAACAATTCAACCGCGTCGAACCAGCAGATGGTTCCAACTCTGCCTGTTAGCGACCTTGGGCAGTGTGATGTTTGTGGGCTGGCACTTTCGGACTAGCCCCCGCCTGTGGACGATGATTCATCGCTACGGTGAGATTGCGCCCCTGGCCATGCAGGGGGGTGATCCCTACCTGCGAGCCTTGATGCGAACGATCTCTGCCAGCGAAGCCAACGACCCTAGCCCCTACACGATTTTGTATGGGGGAGGGCATATTCATGACCTCAGCCAGCACCCCGATCGCTGTCTGCCGATTGTGAATGGCCCCAATCTGGGTAATTGCACAACCGCAGCCGGGCGCTACCAGTTTTTGTCTAGCACCTGGTTAGAAAAAGCGAAGCTTTATCATCCCAGCCCGTCTGGGCTGTGGCTGTGGCAGTCCTATAGTTTTGAGCCGCAGTATCAAGATCAGGTGGTTTACGCCTGGTTGAGCGATCGGCAAGCTTGGGGAATCGACATTCCTCAATTGCTGAGGCAAGGAAAGCTGCAACCCGTGCTGCAAGAGCTTTCAGGTACATGGACGAGCTTAGGCTATGGAATTGAAGACAACTTAATTACCCCTTCCCTCGGCAAGATTTATCGGCAAATGCTAGCGCAGGAGAAGGCTAAAGCCAGCTCAGCTCCTAGGTCAAAAATCGGTCTAGGGCCGTCCTAAGCTCAGCAATTTCGGCTTCAATGTTGCCCGCTTCAGCAGCCCGAGCAATACATTCACTCAGATGCTCGTCCAGGATCATCCGGGCAACTCGATCGACGGCTCCTCGCACGGCGGCCAACTGCACCAAAATGTCAGGACAGGGGCGACTTTCCTGTACCATCGTTTTGATCCCGCGCACATGCCCTTCAATTCGAGCCAAGCGGTTGGTAATTGACCGCAGCGATTCCTCGCTGTGGACATGGGCATGAGCTGCCTCAGCGTGAGCGTGACTGATGTGATGTTTATTGTGAGCGGCTGAATCAACCAATGTGCTAACGCCTAGAAAAAACTTCTACGTCCTAGTTTAGCCAGAAAATCTGCTCGAACTGGCTGGTGAATCAAAACTCCTCCAGCGGGGCGGTGTTGCGGATGCAATAAGTATTTTTCACCCAAAGAAATCGCTTTCAGGTGAAAAATTCCTCTCCACTATGGAGTTGTAATTACGGGCTAGGAGGGATTCGAACCCCCGACACCGTGGTCCGTAGCCACGTGCTCTAGTCCACTGAGCTACAAGCCCCCGTAGACTATTTATGGTATCACACCCATTTCTGTTATGACGCAAGATTCAACTTCGCTTACGCATCTCGATCAGCAGGGACAAGCTCAGATGGTGGATGTGTCAGCCAAATTGCCAACGGTGCGACAGGCGATCGCCAAAGGGCAGGTCAGAATGGCGGCTAAAACCTTTGAGGCGATCGCGGCTGGCAACACACCCAAAGGAGATGTTTTAGGGACAGCTCGGCTGGCCGGGATTATGGCAGCCAAGCAGACGGCGAGTTTAATTCCGCTCTGCCATCCGTTGCCCCTGCACAAAGTAGAAGTGCTAATTACTCCCGACCCTGGCCTGCCAGGCTACCAAATCCAAGCCACAGCTAAAACTAAAGCCGAAACGGGCGTAGAAATGGAAGCTCTGACGGCTGTCTCTGTGGCGGCTCTCACCCTCTACGATATGGCAAAGGCAATTGATCAAGGAATGATCATTGAACAGATTCACCTCTACAGCAAACAGGGCGGTAAATCAGGTGATTGGAGCGCTGGGGAGCGATCGCCAGTTCTAGATTTGCTTTAAAAATTACGCCTGCGATCGCGACAAAAATTCTTGCACACAGGCTAAGAAACCAGAGGCATCTTCCAGCATTGGAAAATGAGCCGTTTCTGGAATTACTCGGTAGTTTACCTGCGGGCTGAGGGAAGCAGCTTGCTCACCCATCTGAGCCGGAATAATGATGTCGTACTGCCCAGAAATTAACAGCGTTGGCACACAGAGGCGGGCAAATTCAGTTGGCATGACTTCAGCAGCTTTCTTACTCACCGCCGTTAGCATCGTGCCTAAGGCGGCTGCATAGTCTGCCTGCAAAAAGTCGTTCATAAAGGCTTGTCGCTGGTCAGCCGGAATTGGGCGACGCAGAAACCGAGCCATAAACAGCCGATCCATGAACGGAATTTGACTCAGCCAACGGGGACGAAACTTGACCACATAACCGCCAAACTGATGAAACTGCTTGAAAGCAACTTCCTGATACTCAAAAATGCCGCTACAGGTCAAAATCAACTGCTCTAACCGTTCTGGATAGAGATTGGCAAAAAAGACAGCGATCGAAGAGCCAGTGGAGTGAGCGATTAAATAAATTCTGTCTAATTCCAGTTGATCAAGCAGGAGCGCTAAATCTTCGGCATAGGTTTCCAGTTCGTAGCCAGGGTCAGTCGCCAACGGTTCGACGGGTAAGAGGCTGCGGCCAAACCCGCGCAGGTCGTACAGCAAACAGTCAAAGCGATCGCTGAAAGCTTGGGCAGTGCTTTCCCAATAGCGAGCCGATCCGCCCCAGCCGTGCATAAACACCATCACCGGCTTGCCTGGGCTGTGGGGGGCATCTCCCATCCACTGGTAATAATGCTCAACGCCACGCAAATTAAGGTAGGGCATAGATCGGGAGGAATCAAGCAACACCCTGATTATCTCAGAAATGCCAGAGCAGAAAGCGCAAGATGGCGATGGCTCCCACCGAAGCTGATCGTAATAACGATCAGGATTAGGACGTTTTTCTGACTTCTGTGGCGATCGCTATAGGATAGAAAGTGACCTTTGAGTCAAAATTTTGGCTAAACAACGCTTAGATACGCTGCTGGTAGAGCGACAATTATGCGATTCGCGCCAACAGGCTCAGCGCCTGATTCGAGCCGGAGCAGTCAGGGTCAACCAGCAGCTCATCGACAAGCCGGGAACAGTTGTGGCAGTCGAAGCTGAAATTCACCTCAAGCAGCGATCGCCCTATGTCTCTAGAGGAGGCGAAAAATTAGCCCAAGCGTTGAGGTTGTTTGCGATTCAGATCAGCGATCGGGTTTGCCTGGATGGCGGCATTTCGACGGGTGGCTTTACCGACTGTTTACTCCAGCAGGGAGCCAGACTGGTCTATGGCATAGATGTTGGCTACGGACAGGTGGCTTGGTCAATCCGCACTGACCCACGGGTGATATTGCGAGAACGAACCAATATCCGCTATCTTCAGCCTACCGATCTTTATTTACCCAACCAGCCCTGGCCAGATTTGGGGGTGGTCGATGTCTCGTTTATTTCTTTAACCAAAGTCTTACCGAGCTTGTGGTCGCTGCTGATTGAGCCAAAAGAGTTGATTTTGCTGGTTAAACCCCAGTTTGAAGTCGGGCGATCGCGGGTCGGTAAACAGGGCGTGGTTCGCGATCCGGCAGATCAGACAGCGGCGATCTCCCAAGTTCTGAAGGCTGCCCAAGCACTTGGCTGGAGTTACTGCGGACTTACCTGGTCTCCTTTGCTTGGCCCGGCCGGCAATATGGAATTTTTACTCTGGCTCAAGACCAACGGTTTAAACTTTGAGCCAGACATCCAAGCGTTAGTCCGACAAGCGCATCAGCACCTGTAGGGCTGGCTGCTGAGAGCAACTAGGATCATCACTACTTAGATACCCCCCAGCCGTCTAGCGGCGATCGTCGTCCATGCCTGGATGAGTTTCAGACTTGTGGTCAACATCTGGAACTTCACCAACTTCTGTCGTTTTAGAGGCAATTAGGCCAAGCGATTCAGGCAGTGTGGCAGCATTAACCGAAGAGGCAACACCCTCGTCTACGCCGACGCGCACCTGCAAATTCGGCCCAGAGCGCCCCAGCCGCAGGGTTCCACCGTCGCTGAGCGGAGACTGATGCACCCGCTTACCATCCAAATAAGTGCCGTTTGTGCCGAGGTTGATCACCTCCCAATCTGGGCCAGAGCGGCGCAGCTCAATATGGTGGCGAGAAACCACAGCGCTGTAGAGCACAACCTGGTTATCTACGGCTCTGCCAATTCTAATTACGGGTTCATCCTCAAACGTCCAACTTTGAACAGGAGTGGATTGAACCGGGTGCAGTAGGGTAAGAGTAATCACAGGCAAATGAATAGTTAGCTGAGTTGAAACAAAAAGGTGACCAAATCGCCTTTACCTAAACCAATGCGATCGCCAGCCCGGAGGCGATGGCGGTTGCCTGGCGGCAAAGGCAAATTGTTGATGTATGTGCCATTGGCGCTGCCAACATCTTCAATAAAAAAAGTGTCACCTTCAATTCTAATGTCGGCATGAATGCGAGAGACAACTTCTGAGTTCGGAAATCCGGCGACGTCTACATCTGGCGGAATGCGATCGTTGGGCTTGCCAAGATGAACAACTGTTAAGTTCGGCGGAATATCAATTAAGGTGCTGGTTTGCAGATGCAGTAGCCGAGCGGCTTGCTGCTGAATTTGGGTGGCCGGATTGCCGCCATTGCTGCGACTGAAAGACGGTGGGGGCGGATTTGGGGTGGGTGGCGGCGGCAGGACAGGCGGTTCGGATTCGCTCTTGGCGGGCACCTCACTCTCTGGTAAGCCAACGCCAGAGGCAATCGGGTCAACTTCAAGCGGCTGAAGGGTGACTAAGGGATCAGGTAAAACCAAATCGGGAATTGGCACTTCTTGTTGATCAGCCTCAGATGCCGGAACTGCTTGTTCCCCAGTCGGTTCAGCCAGAACTGGCACTGCCTGCTTCAAATCAAACCCGCATTGTCCGCAGAAACTGGCGTCAGATTGAACAGCAGCGCCGCAGTTGGGGCAAGTTGTTGCTACCGGCAACTTTGTGTAGCAGGCTTCGCACTGAACAGCCCCGTCAGGGTTCTGATGAAAGCAACTAGGACAGACGATCATAGGGCATTCCTTTTGTGCCACTTATTCTCCACATAGTAGCAGTAGAGTAGGCTTCCTGCGTGCATAGGTTTTTTAGAGAACAAAGACCAATTCAGGGCTTTGAGTTCTAGTAAAGATCAAATGCAGTCTTGTTTGCTGTTTTCGTACGGTACAAGAAATATTCAGAATTCAGAAACTAGCAGTTACGACTGACGCCGATCATTTTAATTGCATCGCCAAGCTGTAAGACTTTTTGCGTCAACGATGCCGGCACGCTTGTATTGAGTCCCAGTCGATAAAAGTGGTTAAAGCGATCGCGGTTAGCCCAATCTGGCAGGGTTGCCCGCCGCTGCTGAATAAAATGTTTTTGAAAGTTGATGGTACTTTTACCCGTTTGAGGATCGCGGGTGGGGACAATGCAGTGTTGGCAGGGATTAATCCCCTCAAACTGCACAGTGCCAATTTGGAACTGAACCTTTTGATCTGAGCTGGCAAACAACTGATCTTCCCAAAAGGGAGGAACGCCGCTAATTTCTAAATTCATCCGCAGCTTGCGGCGGATTTGATCAACGCTCACTCCTTCAAACCAAGCGGCGACGGTTTCTAGCGTGGCGGTGCTAATTAAGGTCGGGCCAGGCGCATTCAGGTCATCTGGGAAACCGACGACAGGGTTTCGCTCAATTTTGATCGGTAAATTAAAAAACTGACTCAGCCAGGTTTCCAGGGCTGCTCGTTCGGTATCAAGATTAAAACTGACCGGTGCAATGGCCTCGGTGTGGAGGCTGAGCGTAGTCAGGTCAGGGTCAAAGCGGGATCGTAGCTGGTGAACCTTCGGGTTGCGCTTGCCGTTTACATACTGACCTTGCGGATCAAAGAGAGCAAAAGTGCGATTACGCTGTAGCGCTCCACCAGGCAGCACACGGGCTTGAGTCAGGGAAATTCCATCTAAAGATTTGACTGGGTAGACCGAGATGGCTGCTAGATAAGGAGTTGAACTCACTGTAAATCATCAGTGCTGGGCTAACCCGGTTGATTAGCGCCTATAAAACCTGCTGGGTTAAAGCCCTTGGCAAGACGTTAACGGGCGATCGCCAGATCTCGGACTAAGGAAAGCCGGGAGCCAATATACTCGCTCAGGCAAGAAACCTCGGAGCTGTCTAAGCTGTGTTGATCGGTGAACTGACGCAGGAGCCATTGGCTGAGAGCCGCATCATCTAGGGTAAGCAGGACGCTAGCTTGAGTCATTTCCACGAAAACCCAGAAGCGGCGCATTAGATTGGGGTTCATAAGCATGATCACTCTGGTGGTAGAACGGGTCTGGGAACTTTAGATTTTCTTTATGTTGAATACATTAACTTAGACACTAACTATGCATCATTAAATCCGAGCGAGATGCAATAAAAGTTACAGAAGGCTCATGAAGCCTCATGAAGTTTCGTCACCAACCTTGAGTTTTGTAGCAGTTCTGAGAATTTGCCCCGCCAAAATAGCAGCCCCAAATCCATTGTCGATGTTAACGACGCCAATCCCTGGGGCGCAGGAGTTGAGCATTGTCAGCAGTGGAGCTAAACCGTTGAAACTGGCGCCATAGCCAATGCTGGTCGGCACAGCCACCACTGGGCAATCAACCATCCCCGCCACAACGCTGGGCAGCGCCCCTTCCATGCCGGCCACCACAATTAGAACGTGAGTTTGGGCGATCGCCGCTCTGGCACTCAGCAAGCGATGAATCCCCGCTACCCCCACATCCCAAAACCGCTGAACTTGAAACCCGGCCAGTTGGGCCGTCACCGCCGCTTCTTCAGCCACGCCCAAGTCTGCTGTGCCGGCCGAGATTAATCCAATAATCCCAGGGCGGTGAGGCTGCTCCGGCAAATCTACGCTGGCGCAGATCGCTGCTTGGGCAAAATAATGCAAATCAGGCAGGTGCGATCGCAGTTGAGCGTAGACTTCTGGCGTAATCCGAGTTGCCATCACGCAGTCGTGGTTGACCTGCATGGCCTGAAAAATTTGCCTAATTTGGTCTGGGGTTTTGCCGGGCCCCCAAATTACTTCTGGGAAGCCGGTTCGCAGGGTGCGATGATTATCAATTCGGGCAAAGTCTGCCACCGGTTCATAGGCAAAGTATTTCAGTTTTTCCAGGGCAGCGTCGGGGCTAATTTCCCCTTGGGCTAAGGCTTGCAGCAGCGCTTTGAGGGCTTCAGGTTGAGTCACAGCGGTCAGGATAATTTCTCTTTTGATCTTAATCGGGGAGTAAGGTAACTCACTCATTCTGGGCATACTTGAAGACTGAAAGCCTGCCCAGATACGCCTGCGATCGCTAATGTTTCCTGAGCTTGAAATCACCCTTGAACAGCCTAGTTGCTAAAACCGTTAGCAGAGTTCCGCTCAGAGCCGTTTTGATTGTGCCCTTCGTTGTGCAAATTGTCAGCGCGGTTGGGCTGGTGGGGTATTTGTCGTTTAAAAACGGTCAGCAGGCAGTCACCGAGATGGCCAATCAGTTGATGGCAAAAACCGATCGCCTAGTCACTCAGCGCTTGAATAGCTATCTGATCCTACCGCATCAGATTAATCAAACTAATAGTAATGCCGTCAAGCTGGGGCTGCTGAATTTGGATGATTATTCAACCAACCAACGGTTTTTTTGGAATCAAGTCAAAACTTATAACGTTGGCTATATCTCCTACGCGCTTCAAAATGGAGCTTTTGCCGGGGCTGGCTATTGGCAAAAGTATGGGCTGATTATTGAAGAGATTACGCCGAGAACCCAATTTAAGCTCCATTCCTATACGACCGATCGCGAAGGTAACCGTCAGCAAAGGATTGCCAAAGCAGATGAATATAATCCCCTGAAAGAGCCTTGGTATACGGAAACTGCGAAGGCACGCCGACCCATTTGGTCATCGGTCTATAACTGGAATGATAATCCGAGTATTCTCTCAGTTTCTGCCAATGCGCCACTTTTCGATCGTCGCAATCAACTTGTAGGGGTGATGAGTGTTGACTTGCTGCTGGCAGAACTGAGCCATTTTTTAGCCAAGCTCAAGATTAGCCCTAATGGCAGAGTATTTATTATTGAGCGAGACGGGTCAGTGATTGCCACGTCCAGCGATCAGAAACCGTTTACTTTAGTTAATGACGTGGCCCAGCGGCTGAATGTTGTAAACAGCAGCGATCGGCTGATCCAAGCCACTGCCGGCCAACTCAAGCAGCGCTACGGTGATTTTGACAAGATCCAAAAGTCTCAACAGTTCATTTTCAGCCTCGATCAGCAGCGGCAGTTTGCTGAAGTCACCCCCTGGACAGATCAGTATGGACTCGACTGGCTGGTGGTAGTTGCCGTGCCTGAATCAGATTTCATGGGACAAATTAACGCCAACACCCGCACCACGATTTTGCTCTGTCTGCTGGCCCTAGGCGTCTCAACCCTGGTTGGCTTGCTGACGGCTCGCTGGATTACGCAGCCGATCGCCCGCCTGAATCAAGCCGCCAAAAACCTGGCGGGCGGCGATTGGGAGCAGTCAATTACCCTCAATCGCTCGGATGAAGTCGGTCAACTCGCAGCCGCTTTCAAGCACATGGCTCAGCAACTGCAAACTGCTTTTACGACTCTAGAACAGCAGGTGGGAGAACGCACCGCCCAACTGGCCCAAGCCAAGGCAGCCGCCGAAGTTGCTAACCAAGCCAAAAGCTCATTTTTGGCGAATATGAGCCATGAACTGCGGACGCCCCTGAATGCGATTTTGGGGTTTTCCCAGTTGCTCAGCCGCCCTACTACAACGGAAAGCGATCGCCAGGAAGGGCTGCGGCTGATTCAAACCAGCGGTGAGCACCTGTTGAGCTTAATTAACGATGTGCTCGACATTTCCAAAATTGAGGCAGGTCGAACCACCTTTAATCCGGTTAATTTTGACTTGCACCAATTGCTAAACGATGTCCAGGAGGTCTTTGCGCTCAGAGCCGAAGACAAAGGCTTAGGACTGAAGCTCGAACTGCAACCGGATGTTCCACAGTATGTGCGCACGGACTCGCTTAAACTCCGGCAGGTTTTAATCAATCTGATTAGCAATGCAATTAAGTTTACCCAAGCCGGTGGGATTGCAATTCGCGTTCGCGCCGGCAGAGCCAGGGATGCCGAAAAGACGAGCCAAATCGCCACCTTGACTGCGCCAGCTTGCCTCTATTTTGAAATTGAAGATACGGGCCCAGGGATTTCGCCAGAAGAATTAAAGCGCCTATTTGAGCCGTTTTTCCAGACCCAAACTGGGCGCAACTCTCAGGAGGGTTCCGGCCTGGGTTTATCGATTAGCTGTAAATTTGTTGAGCTAATGGGCGGGCAACTAAGCGTCAAAAGCCAGGTGGGGCAAGGCTCAATTTTTACGTTCAATCCGGCGATCGAAGTTGTGGCAGCCAGTGAGTTGCCGACTCCAACCCCTAGCCAACGGGTGATCTCTCTGGCACCAGCGCAACCGAGGTGGCGAATTATGGTTGTGGACGATAACCCAACCAATCGCCTCTTGGTGACTAAGTTACTGACCAAAGTTGGCTTTGAGGTGCAGCAAGCAGAGAATGGACAGATGGCAATTCAGATCTGGCAAGGTTGGCAACCGCATTTAATTTTTATGGACATGCGAATGCCAGTCATGGACGGCCACCAAACAACGCTTCAGATCAAAGCAACACCCCAGGGACAGGCAACCGTTGTTGTCGCCCTGACCGCCAGCACGTTTGAAGGGGAACGGGCGATTGTGCTTTCGGCTGGCTGCGATGACTTTATGCGGAAACCGTTTAAGGAACCCACCCTGTTTGAAATCATCCAAAAACATTTGGGGGTAGTTTACCAATATGAAGACAGCATACCGTTAGCTCAGGTAAACGGTCTGGCGGAAGATGTCAGCCCGCTGCTGACGCTGATGCCGATCAGTTGGCTGCAAACGCTCCATCAAGCGGCGGTGAATGCCGATGTTGAGCTAACCCTCAACTTGCTGCACCAAATTCCAGACTCGCACCAGGCGATCGCCGCAGTCTTGATCAACTGGGTGAATCGTTTCCGGTTTGATAAAATCACTAACTTAACGGAGGTGGCTACCCGTGACTAGTCAGCCGCCGCTTAAGGGCGATATTTTGATCGTTGATGATAAACCGGAGAACCTGCGGGTGCTCTCGGCAATGCTAAACGAGCAGGGCTATAAAGTCCGGGCAGCGATCAGTGGCGCAGTTGCCCTGCGGGCCGCCCAATCGACCCCGCCCGATTTGGTTTTGCTCGATATTCTGATGCCAGAAATGGACGGCTATGAAGTCTGTCGGCGGTTAAAGCAGACAGAGATCACTCACGATGTGCCAGTAATTTTCCTAAGCGCCCTGGATGAAACCCTCGACAAGGTGAAAGCCTTTCAAGCCGGCGGTTTAGACTACATTACCAAGCCTTTTCGACTAGAGGAGGTGCTGGCTCGGATTCAAACCCAGCTCAATTTGCGGCTGGCCCAAGTTGAAGTTCGCCAGCTTAACTCGGAGTTGGAGGCGCGAGTTCAACGGCGAACCGCTCAATTGGAAGCTGCAAATCAGCAGTTAAGGGTAGAAATCAAGGAGCGCCAACAAATTGAAGCCCAACTGCGAAAACTGGTCTTGCACGATCGCCTGACCGGACTCCCCAACCGAGCCTTCTTTTTGCAGCACATGGAGCAGTTGCTGCACCAATCCGGGGCTGACCATTTATTTGCTCTCTTATTTTTAGATTGCGATGGGTTTAAGGTCGTTAACGATTCGCTGGGGCATTTGGTTGGAGATCAACTGCTGATTGCGATCGCCCGCCGCTTAGAAAACTGCCTAGCACCCGGTGAAATTTTAATTCGTCTGGGCGGAGATGAGTTTTTATGCTTAATGGAAACGGTGGCTTCGGTTGAAACCGCTGCGGAGCTAGCCAACCGGATTTTACAAGCCTACACCACCCCATTTTGGGTGGAGCAGCAGGAAATGTTTCTGAATGTCAGCATTGGGATTGTGACCGGGGGAGCCAACTATCAGCAACCAGAGCACGTCCTGCGTGATGCCGACATTGCCATGTACCGAGCCAAGGAGCAAGGCAAAGGCATGTACCAAGTGTTTACGCCTGAGATGTATACGCAAGCGCTTGATCGCTTGCGGCTAGAAAACTCCCTCCGCCAAGCGCTTGAGCGCCAGGAGCTAGTTCTTTACTATCAACCGATTGTGGCGATCGCCACTGGCAAAATTGTTAGCTTTGAAGCCCTATTACGCTGGCAGCATCCAGACTATGGGTTGATCAGTCCGGTCAGATTTGTGCCGATCGCCGAAGAAACAGGGCTAATTGTGCCGATTGGGCAGTGGGTCCTCCAAACGGCCTGTCAGCAGTTGCAGAAGTGGCAGCACATCCAACCCGATTTACACATCAGCGTCAACCTATCGATTAAGCAACTCAGTCATCCCCGGTTTTTAACTGAAATCAATTGCCTGCCTTTAGAGCACATTAGTCCTGGCAGCTTCAACCTGGAGTTAACCGAGAGCATGATGATGCAAAATGCCGAATCGACGATCGCCACGCTCAATCAGCTAAAAGCGCGATCAATCCGGTTGAGTATTGATGATTTTGGCCAGGGCTACTCCTCCCTCAGCTATCTGCATGATTTTCCAGTTGATTTGATCAAAGTTGATCGGGCTTTTATCAGCGGCACCGATCAAAACCCAGAAAAAGAAATTGCCCGCCAAGAAATTGTCAAAACGATTATTGATTTAGCCCACAACCTAGAAGTTGCTGTAGTGGCCGAAGGGGTCGAAACTGAAATCCAGCGCGATCGGCTCTTGCAGCTCGGCTGTGAATTTGGACAGGGATATTACTTTTCCAAACCTGTCGATGCCACAACAGCCACAGCAATGCTGGCTGATCATTAATATTCTTGGCCAGCGGATTGGCCCAAATCCGAAGCCTTTCTTAGGGTTCAATTGTCTGTGCCCCTCCTTCGGTAGGATCAAATCCGGTGAGTCATTAATCTTGGCAATCTAGGAATGGGCGACTATAAGCGGATTGGGATCTTGACCAGCGGTGGCGACTGCGCGGGCTTAAATGCTGTGATTCGGGCAGTGGTGCATCGGGCGATCGGCACCTATAGCTGGGAGGTGATTGGGATTCGGCAAGCGACCCAGGGTTTAATGGTCGATCCTCCCCAGGCAACCCAGCTCAGCATTGAGAAAGTTGATCCGCTGCTGATTGCTGGCGGCACCGTTTTAGGCACCACTAATAAAGGCGACCCGTTTGCCTTTCCGATGCCGGATGGCACACTCTGCGATCGCTCGGCAGAGATCATTGCTGGCTACCATACCTTGCAGCTAGATGCTCTGGTCGGAATTGGTGGCGACGGCAGTATGGCAATCCTGCGTAAGCTGGCCCAGCAGGGCGGCTTGAACTTGGTCGGGATTCCGAAAACAATTGACAACGATGTTGGGATTACCGAGCACTCGATTGGCTTTGACACCGCCGTCAACACAGCCACCGAAGCCCTGGATCGGCTCCACTTTACCGCTGCCAGCCACTCGCGGGTGATGATTTTGGAGGTGATGGGGCGCGATGCCGGGCACATTGCGATCACCGCCGGAATTGCCGGGGGCGCAGATGTGATTCTGATTCCCGAAATTCCCTACACGATCGCCAATGTTTGCGAAAAAATCCGCGAGCGGCAAAGCCAAGGCAAAAACTACTCGCTGGTGATTGTTTCCGAAGCCGTCCGCACCGAAGATGGACAGACAATCTCATTCATGAAGGAACTCAAGCAAAAACACTGGGGCGGAATTGGCGATTACGTGGCTGAGCAAATCAGCCTCTCCAGCGGCGCGGAAACACGGGTAACGGTGCTAGGGCACGTCCAACGGGGCGGTACTCCCTCACCGCTCGATCGCTTAGTTGCTTCTGCCTTTGGCGTCGCGGCGGTTGATCTAATTGCTGAGGAGAAGTACGACCACATTGTGACCTGGCAAAATCGCCAAATTGTCAGCATTCCAATTGCCGATGCGATCGCCCAATATCGCTCCGTAGACCCCAAAGGCACATTAGTTAAAACCGCGCGCGGGCTGGGAATTTATTTGGGCGATTAGGAGAAAGACCTTTTTTGGATCGGGCTTCACGTTATGTTTTGGGTCATATTTTTTAGGGATGTGTGCGCCCCCAAAAACATGATGGTGCCTGACTCTGCCATTTTTTGGAAATTTGCGCTGTTGTAAGCGTAGTTTAATCAGCAAAGTGTTATCGACTGAACTGTGACTAAACTTCAACCCTATCTTTACCTCGGCTGCTGCCTGGCGGCTCTACTGCTAGCGATCGCCAAAACCTCTGCCCAAACTCCACCGCCTAGTCCGCCTGTTCCCTCTCCTAGTCCTGCTCCGTCGCCGCAGGTGATCGTGCAGCCTCAACCTGTCCGTCCGCTGCCGGGAGAGCTAGATCAGATTCTGACCTTTAATAGCAACAGTCCAGAAGTTGTCCAAACAGAAGGAATCTTGCTGTCTACGTTTCCCCAAGCCGGCATGAAAGTGCCCGACGCACACTTAAATTTACCGCTCAAGGGGCGGTTTGACCTGTTTACCCATCACATTGCCAAAGCTGCCTCTCCTGAAGATTTGCGGACGCTTTATCTGGGGATTATTCTCTCTAATCCGGGCGAAAATCCAGTCACGGTCAATCTGCTGCAAGCGGCCAGTTACCTGAGTCAGCCCGATGCGCCCTTTATTCCGCTGCCGTCGATGCAAGACAACCCAGATGGGCAAGTGTTTGCTGGGCCGGGCGATCGGGCAATGAATGACGTGCTGCGAGGTCAGCGGCAGATGGGTTGGCCGGCTCAAATTATTATTCCGCCGGGGCAAAGCCAAATGTTGATGAACCTGCCGATTCCAGTCAAGGGACTGACGCCGCCGCTGAATGGGCGATCCAGCTTGTTGCGGGTGAACACGAATGGGCCGGTCTATGCCGCTAGCTTGGGCATGTTTGCGCCGACTAATCCTGATGGCAGCGATCGCCCCCCAACCTTAGAAGAATGGCAAACCTTACTCCAAACGAGTGGACTGGCTGGGCCGCGGGATAAAACTCCCACCCCGCCGAATGCCCCTGGCAAAGTTATTTACGGCCGGGTGGCTGGAGTTGCCAAGGGTTCCCGCTGGTTGGCCCAAATCGCAGATACCCCCCAGCGCGGCTCTCGGCTGACCATCCCTCAACCGGGAGCGGCTTTCTCCTATGTGCTCAGTTCGGTCGCCCAAGGCAGCTTTGGCACTGGCCAAGTCCAAAGTGCGCCGATGATTGTCCGTTATCCAGACACGGCCTACGAAGCTCACGGTAACTACGGGATTGAGTACAGCCTCAATCTGCCCCTCTACAACAATTCTGCTCAACCCCAGCAAGTCTCAATCACTCTCCAAACGCCGCTCAAAAATGATCTAGCGACGGGGAATCTGCGCTTTAACCAGCTTCCACCGGCGCGGGTCTTTTTCCGCGGCACGGTGCGATTGCGCTACCGGGATGATCAGGGCACTCCTCAGACTCGGTTTCTTCATCTTGTCCAGCAGCAAGGGCAACAGGCCCAGCCCCTTGTCACATTAACCCTACCTGCCCAAGGAATCCGACTGGTAGAAGTTGACTTTCTCTATCCACCCGATGCCACCCCGCCCCAGGTGCTGACGATTCAGACACTGCCTTCCTAACTTGACTTAAAGAGCTAGTTGCTCAAGTAGTCTTCTACGGGAACTTGGGCTAATTCCTGGGTTTGCATACATCGCTGCTGGTCGAGCTGTTGTAGATAGCGTTTTTCTTGGTAGTAGAGCTTCTTCAGCCGTTCTAACTCTTGCAGGCATTGGTTGGCTTCTGTTAGTAAGTCTTGGATTTGCTCGGTTTCTGCATCTAGCATTTGCCGCAGATAATCGCTGAGGGCTTGTTTTTGGTCTTGCTCGGCTAATGCCAAATGGCTGGCTTCCTCCCATAGTTGCAGTAGGTGGCGGCATCGTTTTTCGCAGGCAATCCGCTCTAGACTAGCGGAGGCGGCTTGAATTGAGAGGGTCGGGCGGAGAATATCTAGCTCCGTTTTTTCATCTAGCTGAATCAAATGATAAACCTGCCCCATTTCCTGGGGATAGTCTGTACACAAGTCTTGTAGAGCAGCAATTAAATCAAAGCTGGGGAAATCACTCTCTGGCGAAGGGAATTGACGATTTTGGTCTTCAAGGATGAGAATTTGCCGCCACAAAAAGCGGTGATGGGAGAGGCTAAATTCGATATCTCGACTTTGCAGCGCGGCTTGGACAACGGGGCGAAACTGGGAACGATGCAGATAAATGCGTAAAAGCTGGGCTTCAGCCGCTTCCCGCAGCGTAAAGTCAGCCGGACGCTGCCACTTTTGCGATCGCCCATGCCAGCGCTGCCCCCGCACCTGCGATCGCAGGTCTTCTTCCAGTTGCAGCCCCAGCCGAGTATCTCCCTGGCTGAGTAATTCAGCGCAGTGATGGACATAGTGGGTGCGCAGGGTGGCATTGGGCAAATTGCCCAGCAGCTTGACGATTTGCTGCACTACCTGCTGAAACTGGTCTGCCTGCCGGAGGTCTTGCCCTGCCAAGGCTGAATCAATTTGCCAGTCTAGCCAGAGTGGAGCTTGGTCTATTAAATGCTGATAGTCAGCCCGCGAATATTCCCGCAAGAACTCATCGGCATCCTTGCCGTTGGGGATGTTCAGCACCCGCAGTTGGACTTCGCCTCGGTAGGCTAATTCTTCGACTTCACCGATCGCCCGTTCGGCCGCCTTGACCCCGGCTTTATCGGCATCAAAGTTGAGAATAATTTGCTTGGACTCGCTGTAGCGCAGGAGCTGGCGGATTTGCTCTTGGCTGAGAGCGGTGCCCATGGAAGCGACCACGTTGCTAATCCCCGCCGCATGGAGGGCGATCGTATCAAAGTAGCCCTCGACCACGATCGCCTGATCTTGCTTAGAAATTGCGGCTCTGGCTTTATCTAGCCCAAACAAAATTTTGCCCTTAATAAAGACCTCGGTTTCCGGTGAATTGAGGTATTTGGGTTCTTCGTTGGTGAGGGTGCGACTGCCAAACCCGACCACGCGGCTTTGCAGGTCGTGGATTGGAATCATTAGCCGATCGCGGAAGCGATCGTAGTAGCCCTCGCCTGATTTGCGGGGCACAACCAGTCCGGCTTGCTCGACCAGCGCCGCCGGGTAGTTTTTCCCCGTTACTAAATAGTCATACAGGGACTGCCAGCCGCCCGGAGCATAGCCAATCTGAAACTGCTGGATCGTCTGTTCACTTAGTTGCCGAGCCGAGCGGACATAGCTCAAGGCATGACCGCCCGCTGGTTGGCGCAAAGCGTGTTGGTAAAAGCTATTGGCGGAGGCCAGCACTTCGTAGAGTTGCTCCCGCCGAGAGAGCTGTTTTTGCAGCTCCTGCTTCTCGGACTTTTCCAGGGTTTGAACCGGGACGCTGTACTTTTGAGCTAACTCTAGGACGACATCGCTAAAGGAGCGCTTGCCCAACTCCATCAAAAACTTAATTGAATTGCCACCCGCCCCACAGCCAAAACAGTAGTAGAACTGTTTGGCCGGACTGACGCTAAAACTGGGAGATTTCTCATCATGGAAAGGACAACAGCCGACAAATTCCCGCCCCTGCTTCCGGAGCACCACATGCTCAGAGACAATATCAACAATGTCTGCGGCGTGGCGCACCTGCTCAATTGTGTCGGGATGCAGCCGGGGAATATCCATGCATTGCCTAAAGGAAGCCGCCCTTATTATCTAACGAACTTCGAGTAGAGACCATGCAGACTGAAAAAATTATCCTTTGCCGTATTCTTAGCTACTTTTAACTCGGCCTTGCCAAAAGCAGCTTAATGCGACCAATTTTGATTGCAGTTAAAAAGCGCTTACAGTGAGATGATCAGCCAGTGTCTTTAAGAGGGCAACCCGCCATGTCTGACCAGCCCATTATTGTTGCCACAGATGTTCATAAATGGTACGACAAGTTTCATGTTTTGCGAGGAGTCAGCCTCACCGTTTATCCAGGCGAAGTGGTGGTGATTATGGGCCCGTCTGGCTCAGGTAAATCGACTTTCATTCGCACGTTTAATGCTCTCGAAACCTATGAGCAAGGCCAGATTGTGATCGATGGGACGGAGCTATCCCACGACCTGCGAAACATTGACAAAATTCGCCAGGAAGTCGGCATGGTGTTTCAGCAATTTAATCTGTTTCCCCATTTAACGGTGCTGCAAAATATTACCCTGGCTCCGCGCTGGGTGCGGGGCTGGTCTAAACCGAAGGGGGCAGAAATTGCGATGCAGCTCTTAGAGCGAGTCGGAATTTTGGAGCAGGCTCATAAGTATCCAGGTCAACTGTCAGGGGGGCAGCAGCAGCGAGTCGCGATCGCCCGTGCCCTAGCGATGCAGCCGAAAGTGATGCTATTTGACGAACCGACTTCTGCCCTCGACCCAGAAATGGTGCGGGAAGTGCTAGACGTGATGCGATCGCTCAAAACTGCAAAAATTTCAGCCGACAACAACCAGATGGAGGCCGGCATGACGATGGTAGTCGTCACCCATGAAGTCGGGTTCGCCAGAGAAGTGGCTGATCGGATTGTGCTAATGGATGGCGGTATTCTGGTCGAAGAAGCTGCTCCCACCGAGTTCTTTCAACACCCGAAAGAAGAACGTACCCGCAGGTTCCTGTCGCAAATTCTGTAGTGATCGCAACCGCCACAGCCGTTGGGGAAAAACTATCCGCAGAGATATAGCAAAGACAGGGCGACTGCGACCACACTGCCCCCAAAATTGAGCAAATTAAGTTATTCTTTGCTCATGCGTATTGTTGCATCAAACCCAACTGAGGCTCTCCACTATGGGAGAAGGTTTGAATCAAGATCAGATCCCAGATGCTTCGATGAGTGAATTCACCGATCCGGGAAGGCTAGAAACTGGTTGGCAAACAACTCAGCTAGAGTTTGCTTGGGTGAGCGAAGAGCCACCCACATTGAAACCTGTTTTAACAACTCTAAATTCGACCTTAGACCTAGCTGCAATCAGGCAAAACAGCGCTCAGGAAGTTGATCAAAACCTGCGAATTCAGCAGATGGAGCAGGCGTTAGACCAATGCCAGGTCTATATTAACGAACTTAAATTGCAGTTGGCAGACCAACAGTTTTTGGAAGAGGTTTTAGCTAAAACGGAGGAAGCCTCACATATCCAGCAACAGGCAATTCATAGCCTGCGTCAGCAACTGAGTCAGCATGAAGGGCTGGAGCAACAGGTTGCTGAATTAAACCAATCTAAACTGGAAATTCAGGCTGCCCTGGCTGCCGTGGAGGTCCAATCGCAAGCTGATCGAGCGCAACTAGCGGCGATGCAAACCCAGCTAGAGCATCAACAGGCTAAGGCTGAAACGGCACAGGGTTTGCTAGAGCAGCAAATTATGGCCCTCCAAGCCCGTTTAGAAACCAGAGAAGCTGAAAGCCAAGCTCTCCAAATCGCCGCCCTCCAGCGAACGGATCAAGTGGCTCGCCTTAAAACTCAAATTAGCCAACTTGAAACCGATATCGGCGATCGCCAGCATCAAATCAACACCCTAGAATCTCGTGTCCAGCGCACCAAAGAAGTAATCGCAGCTCAGCAAGATATTATTAGTGCGCTCCAACAGAACCAAGGCACAGATTCTAGCAAAAATAAAGTGATCCAAAGCATGAGTAAAACTCTGCTGACTGCTCAAAATAAAATGGAGTCCCTAGAAGCAGAATTTTCTAGCCAACGCCTGCTGCATGCCCAACTCCAACACTATTCGCAAGAACTAGAAGGCAAAACAGGCGAGTATCAAAAGCGGTCTAGCCAGCTTGAGAAGCAAGTCGCAGAAATGCAAGAGCAAATTTTGCATCAGGCTCAGCAGTCAAGTGAGTACGAAGCAGCCATTCAACATTGGAAAGACCGCTGCCTGAATGCTGAGCAGAGCGTGTTGCAACTCAAGACGGTCATGGAGCAGCTACTGATCGACCGCAATTTAACTGACCTTTTACCCACGGCTGACAGTGTGATTGATGCTGCGGCGCTCAACACCTCTGAGTCAGATCAGTTAGAAAAAGGGATTAAGTTTGACCTGCCAGCTTTTCTTTATCTCCGCCGCAACAGCAAAGTTTAACTTTTGATTGTCCTCAACTTGTCAAGATTATCGTTTGCCAGTTTTGCAAAACTGGCAAACGATATAGTGCCCGTCGCTTGGTCTTGACTAGGCAACAACAACGAAATCAGTTGCTGCCAGAACACTGACATTGTTGACGATCGCAAACTGCCCGCCGGCGCCAAAACCTGCTTCTGCTCCATTTTGGTTGTAGAACAATTTGCCTGTGCTGGTGCTGAAAGTAATCAACGATTCACTTGCAGCAGCTAGAGCATCAGTAGTCACGTTAGCAAAGCTGGTTCCAGCCGTAAAGGTGGCGCGACTGAGCGCAATTTTATCTGTATTATCAGCCGTGCGCTTAAAATCAGTGATCCGATCGATCCCGATCGCTGCTGCTGCATAGGCAGAGCCAGTCGCAAACAGAAAGCTATCGTTGCCCAAGTTGCCGGCCAGCATATCGTTGCCTGCCCCGCCGTTCAGGGTGTCATTGCCAACCCCACCGGAGAGGCTGTCTCTGCCAGCTTGCCCGTCTAGCTGGTTGTGACCAATATTGCCAACGATCGTATTGTCTAGCTGATTGCCGATCCCGATCAAGTTCTGATCACCCCTCAGCCCAAGCCGCTCTAAAGTTGAATCGAGCCTGTAGTTGATAAAAGAGCGGACTGTATCAGTTCCGGCATTGAAGGCTTCAACCACAACGTCACCGATATTTTCAACGTAGTAAAAGTCATTGCCGTCAAAGCCTGTGAGTGTATCGTTGCCTGTCCCCCCAGACAGCGTATCTGACCCGGCCCCTCCAAGCAAAAAGTCATTGTCATTGCTGCCAGTCAGTGTCCGCCCAGACTCAGGTTGATGATCCGCAATTGTCAAGATGCTCTGGTGATTAGTGCCTAAGATTGCCTGAGTTGGAGTTCCCAACTTGAGGCTGAACGTCTCATCTGACTCGATCGCAGAATCGCTGTTGACCTGGAGGGTGATTTGCTGGCTAACTTCGCCCGGCTTGAAGGTGAGGGTGCCGCTGTTGGCCTGATAGTCAGAGCCGGCGATCGCCGTGCCATTTTGAGTCGCAAACGGAACCGTAATCGTCTGGCCAAATGAATGGCTGAGGCTGACAGTAAAGGTAATTGACCCGCTACCTTCGGTCAAGCTGACCGTGTTTGGACTCAGGCTGACGGTTGGCGGTGAGTCATTGTCAACAATCGTCAGCACGGCTGTACTTTGACTGCCGAATGTGACTCCACCTTTTGGCCACATTAAACTGAGATTAACCGTCTCATTTGGCTCAGCCATCCCGTCATCAATCATCGGAAACTGAACGACCTTTGGCGTCAGATCACCGTCAGCAAACGTAATGATTGGTGGATTGTCGTTGGTGTATGGGTAATCTCTGGGATCACTAGCTGTTCCCTTTCTGACCCAAAGCGCAGTGCTGACAGCTCCAGAACTACTCCCCGTCCGGGTAATGGTGATTGCCTGCACCGGAGTGCCATCTTCATTAATGCTAAAGGTAGGAGAACTAAAGCTCAGGCTCGAATCGTTATTGATGATTGTGGCTGTACTCTGAGTCGTTGTTCCGAGTGAGGCATTGGTTGGGGTGCCCAATTTGAGGCTGAAGGTTTCATCTGACTCAAGCCTGTTGTCACTATGAACCCGGACAATTACTTTTTTGCTGACTTCGCCTGGATTGAAGGTGAGGGTGCCGCTGTTGTCCATGTAGTCGGAGCCAGCGATCGCCGTCCCATCTTGAGTTGCAAACGGAACAGTAATCGTCTGACTGCTGGAATTACTCAGGTTGACGGTGAAGGTTAACAGACTGGTGCCAGAATTTCCTTCGAGCAAGCTGACTGCTTCCTGGCTCATCGTCACCGTTGGCGATGAATCATTATCGACAATCGTTAACACCGCTGCATTTTGAGTTCCAATCGTTGCCCGCCCCTTTGGCCAGACTAAACTGAGGTTAACCGTTTCATTGGGTTCATAGCTGCGGTCATCAATGACTGGAAACTGAATGACCTTTGGTGTGGTATCACCGTCAGCAAACGTCACCAGGGGTGGATTGTCGTTGGTATACGGGTAATCCTTTGGCTCTTTGGCGGTGCCGCTCTTGACCCAGAGGGCAGCACTGACTTTGCCGTAGCTTCCTCCAGTTCGGACGACGGTAATTGCCTGCACCGCCGTCCCATCTTCGTTAATTGTGAAGCTAGAGGAACTGAAGGATAGGGTGCCAGGCGTGGTGTAATTGAGCTGATAAAAATCACTGACGCGCTGAGCAGTTTGCCAGTAAGTTTGCTGATGGCTGAACAGCGCAGCGTAGCTGAAGGCATTGACAACTGTCTTGACATCCACACTTTTCTGGATGTTCATCGAGGTTTCACCGTCAGGATGAACGCGAGTGTTGCCCTCGGTGGATACCTCACCTGTAGATAACACCTTCGACTGCTCCCAGGCTGCGCCAGCAATGACCGCTTGTTGGATTTTTGTCCGCAGCGGATCATTCTCGTCGAGCAAGAGGCTAAATCGGCTAGCCAAAACCAGACTAACTGCCTGGTAGCTAGAGTCACCCCCACCATTTTCCAAAAAGATGCCTGTTTTAGAATCGAACTGACTCATTGCTGCCTGGGCAAAATTCAACCCAATTTGCTGAGCTTTCGGATCTCCCAACGCTTCGCCAAGACTGTAATAGGCCAGCGCCTTGTGCCAGGTTCGATTAGCGGCTCGGCTATCTCCTTTCAACCGACTGACATTGCTGTCAAGGGTCATAAAATCTAGGGTTGTTTGAATCTTGGGCGTGAGCGCTGCTAATCGCGATCGAAAGCTCTGATTCTGAGCGTCCGTTTGGAACCAGCCAGAATTCTGATAAGTTTGCAAAGCTGTCCCCAGTCCTGCCAGGAAAAATGGCAGCGCGCCCAAGGTAGTTTGATCGCCCACACCATAATCTTGCTGAGTGTTGGCGGGTTGATCTGGAACTGGGGTAAAAGAAAAATTCCCGTTAGGTAACTGTTGCTTGAACGTAAATTCGATTGCTTTCAACGCTAAATCAATCTTGGTCGCATCTTGACTAAAAATTGCATCTTGAGTGTAGATTCCAACACTGCGTTGCCAGAACGGGCTGGAGTACATCTGGTATTGCTTGTTAAACCCAAATCGCCCTAAAGCATCTGGTTGCTCAGTCGTTACCCATAGGTTGATGAAGTTTGGGTTACTGCTATTAAAGTACTGGGGCAGCAGTCCAGTTTCAGCTTGACTATTTAAAGACGCAGAACTCCCTCGCCACTGTTGGCTAGGCATGATATATTCCCCCCGATTAGCGCAAAAAAGGATGACAAACTTTGCATTCAGATATAGTCTGTACGCGATCTAACTTCTGTCCTGTGATTTTAATCACAAGATTAAATTGAGCAGCTATTCTGAGATCTCTGGCAAAATCAGGCTAGACCCCAAAACCTAGTTTTGCCGCTGATTCATTTCCAGAAAGTGCTGTTGGCTCTGAATGCTTTGATTCCAGGAGCGCTGATCTTCAAATTATTGAGCGCCAAAACCAATATCGGGCGATCGCTAAATTTGGCAACCAACGGAATCATGACTTGACTATCGTTAATTTATCAGCAAAAAAATGATTTGTATGCCATGTTTTTAATGCTGATCGCGTATTAAAAAAACAAATAGTCATATCTTTTAAGAAGCGATTGAAACGACGATCTCAGCTAAAAATAAGTACAAATCAAAGCTGAAATATCAAATTAATTTAGCTCGCAAATCACAAACATTTAGACTCTTTATTCTGATTTCAAATTTAGAATATCAAATTAACTCAATTAGAACCATATTTTTAACGCCATTTTTAACGTTAAAATTCGCTCACTTTGGCTTATGCAGGAGGGGTCTGAATTGTGTTAGAATTTTAACACAATTTGTTGCGTTTATAACGATTAAATAACCGCTGAAGGACACAACTTACTGTTTAACTGTCAACAGCGAATTAACTTGGAGCATCTCACCCTATGACCTTTTCTTCAGAGCCAGCCCCAGAGCGGATTATCCCCACAGATTTGCGAATTGAGATGTCGCGCTCTTATCTGGAATACGCAATGAGCGTAATTGTGGGGCGGGCTTTGCCAGATGCTAGAGATGGTTTAAAGCCGGTGCATCGCCGGATTCTCTACGCCATGCACGAGTTGGGTCTTAGCCCCGATCGCCCGTTTCGGAAATGCGCCCGTGTGGTTGGTGACGTGATCGGTAAATATCATCCCCACGGGGACACGGCCGTCTACGATGCCTTGGTGCGGATGGCTCAGGACTTCTCAATGCGGATGCCCTTGATTAACGGTCATGGCAACTTTGGCTCGATTGACAATGACCCGCCAGCAGCGATGCGGTACACAGAATGCCGTCTACAATCGCTGACCAGCGATGCTTTGCTGCAAGATATTGAGCAAGAAACCGTCGATTTTGGCGACAACTACGACGGCTCTCAGCAAGAACCCTTGGTGATGCCAGCCCGGATTCCCCAACTGTTGCTGAATGGCTCCTCTGGGATTGCAGTCGGGATGGCGACGAATATTCCGCCCCATAATCTAGGGGAATTAATTGACGGCTTGGTGGCGCTGATTTACAACCCAGAGATTACTGACCTGGAACTGATGCAGTACATTCCTGGCCCAGACTTCCCGACTGGGGCCCAAATTTTAGGCACGGCTGGCATTCGGGAAGCCTATACGAGCGGACGCGGCTCAATCACAATGCGGGGCGTGGCCGAGATTGAAACGATCGAGCATCCGGGCCGCCCCGATCGCGAAGCCATTATCATTACCGAGTTGCCCTACCAAACCAACAAAGCAGCGATGATTGAGCGGATCGCTGAAATGGTGAATGAGAAGCGATTAGAGGGGATTTCTGACATTCGCGACGAGAGCGATCGCGACGGGATGCGGATCGTGATTGAACTCAAACGCGATGCCTATCCCCGCGTTGTGCTGAATAACCTTTACAAGCAAACGCCGCTGCAAGCCAACTTTGGCGCCAATATGCTGGCGCTGGTCAACGCCGAACCCCAGCTTTTGAGCCTGAAGCGGTTTTTAGAGGTATTCCTAGAATTCAGAGAAGAGTCGATCGCCCGTCGCACTCGCTACAATCTCCGCAAGGCGGAAGAGCGCGACCATCTGCTGCAAGGCTTGCTGATTGCACTCGATAACTTAGATGCTGTGATCAACCTGATTCGGCGGGCGGCTGATGCAGCCACCGCTAAGCAAGAGCTGGTCGATACCTTTGGCCTTTCTGAGGCTCAATCTGATGGGATTTTGCAGATGCAACTGCGGCGCTTGACCGCGCTGGAAGCCGAAAAGATTCAGCGGGAGCACGACGACCTCCAAACCCAGATTGCTGATTTTCTAGATATTTTGGCCCGCCGAGAGCGGGTGCTAGAAATTATTGAAACAGAAGCTGCAAATCTGAAAACGACCTTTGCTTCTCCGCGGCGGACGGTGATTGAGGCGATCGAAGGTGAAATTGATGTGATCGACCTGATTGCTAACGAAAAGGCAGTCATTCTAGTCACAGAGCAAGGTTACATCAAGCGGATGCCCGTCGCCACCTTTGAAGCCCAAAGCCGAGATGGACGCGGACGCAAAGGGGCCCAGATCAAAGAAGATGACGGCGTCGAGCATTTCTTTGCCTGCTGTGACCATGACAGCATCCTGTTTTTTAGCGATCGCGGCGTTGTCTACTGTCTGCGGGCCTACCAGATTCCGGTTGGCTCTCGAAATGCGCGTGGGGTGCCGATTGTCCAGCTTTTGCCCATTCCCCGCGAAGAAAAAATCACCTCTGTCATCCCCGTGAGTGCCTTTAGCGAAGATGAGTACCTGGTGATGCTGACTGACGGTGGCTACATCAAAAAAACGGCCTTGGCTGCCTTCGGCAATATTCGGGCCAATGGGCTAATTGCGATCGCCCTGGAAGAAGGCGACCACCTGCGCTGGGTACGGCGAGCCAGAGCCGATGACAGCATTATTATTGGCTCGCGGAAAGGCATGGCCATCCACTTCCGAGCCAACCACGAGCAGTTGCGCCCGCTGGGACGAGCGACTCGTGGCGTGCGGGCAATGAACCTGCGGGCAGGCGATCAGCTAATCGGGATGGACATTCTGCCCAGCACGATTGTGGCCAATTTGGCCAGTGAGTCTGAGGCTGAGCCGACCGAGCTAGAACCCCTGGAACCAGAAGAAATCACGGCGGAAGAAACAACCGAAGAAGTTGCGATCGCGGCTGACAACCCTGGGCCTTGGGTGCTTGTGGTGACAACAGGTGGGTTTGGTAAGCGAGTGCCTGTGGCTCAATTCCGGCTCCAAAACCGAGCCGGCAAGGGCTTGACCGCAACCAAGTTCAAAGCCAAATCGCTGCAAGACCAGCTTGCCGCCCTGCGGATTGTCAATGCGGACGAAGAGCTAATGATTGTCACTAGTCGCGGGATTATCATTCGGCAGTCGGTGTCAGCAATCTCTTCCCAGTCGCGCTCAGCCACCGGGGTGCGCCTGCAACGGATTGACGAAGATGATGCGATCGCCGCCGTCACGATCGTTCCTACCTCTGACCTCGTTGATGAAGCCACAGATTTAACAGATTTAGTGGATGAAGCCGAAAGTCCGGTAGAAGTCTCTGAGCAGACTTAAGTGGCAGCACAAGGGAGGCTAGATTTGCTCTGGGTCAACACCCAAATCGCGTAATTTTGCCGCTAGGGCTGCATTCTTTGTAGTCAAGGCTTCGTTTTGCCTTTGCTCGATTTCCAGTTGAGTCACGGCTTCTTCTGCCCGCAGCCGCTCTTGCTCGCGCAGGCGTGCTAGTTCTACAAAACTTAAAAACCTTTCACCATCAGGTCGATAAATTTCCACTGTACTAGGCGTGATCTGAAAGCTTACGCCCAAGCGAGGACTAAGCCAACGATTGATTTCATCAATCACCTGTAGCTTATTTTCTGAACGTAGCCAGCCCGTCAAATCGACATGGTCAGGGTCGTAAATATAGTATTCCTCTACCCCATGGCAGTCGTAAAACTGAAGTTTTTTGGCCATTTCGCCCAGGCGATTGCCAGGTGAAAGAATTTCAAACACGACTTGAGGGCTAATATTGGCTTCTACCCACTGTCGATAAGAACCGCGTTCGCCCTTAGGTCGTCCAAACGCAACCATCACATCAGGAGCCTGCCGAATCTTAGGATCGCCTTCCACTGGATACCAGAGTAAGTCACCTGCCACAAACACATCCGGCTGATCTGCAAACAACAGTTCCAAGTTTTCTTTGATCGTGACAATCCAGCGAAATTGCTTAGTATTGTCTGACATGGGCTGACCGTCGCTGTCTGGATAGATAATTTCGGAAGGCGTAGGAGCTGTAATCTGAGACACCATCTTGACCCTAGCTGAACTCAGTGCTTTCAACCTAGCATACCGATTGAGCACTTCTTAGTCTTCTGAGCACGCTTAGATTGAGCGAATTTATACTAGAGGAAGATTTGCTGGGTCTTTTGGTCTCGTCATTAGGTGAAAAGAACATGGTTGCTGATCCTCAAATTATGAAAGCTGTTGAGCAACTGGGCTATCGTGTCACGGTGGGCGATGTGGCAGCTCAGGCAGGGTTAGAAGTCAATTTAGCCCAACGGGGGCTGCTGGGCTTAGCCTCTGAGGTGAATGGCAATCTACAAGTTGCTGAATCAGGTGAAATTGCCTACGTGTTTCCCAGAAACCTGCGGGCAATTCTGCAACAAAAATACCTGCGCCTGCGGTTACAGGCGTTTTGGCAGAAGGTTTGGCCAATATTGTTTTACTTAATTCGGATTTCGTTTGGGATTGTGCTGCTGGTGTCGATCGCCCTAATTTTTATTGCGATCGCGATCATTCTGATTGCGGCCACCAGCGCCAAGGGCGGCAACTCCGACAGCGATAGGGATAACTCCGGGTTTGGGTTTGGCCCCAGCATTTGGTACTTCCCAGATTTCTCCTGGTTTTTCTATTCCGATCCCTATCGCCGCCGCTCTTCTAGAACTGAGTCAGACTCTGATGGGATGAACTTTTTGGAGGGGATTTTTTCCTTCCTGTTTGGCGATGGCAACCCAAATGCCGATTTAATAAACCGACGCTGGCGAACGATTTCAGCCACAATTCTCAACCAGAAAGGAGCAGTGACTGGCGAACAAATTGCCCCTTATTTGGACGTGGGCGAAGACAGCGATCGCGACGAAAACTACATGCTGCCGGTCTTGGTCAAATTTGACGGTCGCCCAGAGGTTAGCCCAACCGGAGAGATTATTTATCAGTTTCCGGCCCTGCAAGCAACGGCCACGGAACGGGAGCGGCGCTCTGTTCCGGCTTATCTGAAAGAGTACCTGTGGCAATTCAGCCGAGCCAAATCTTGGCAAATTATGCTGGCGATCGGGCTGGGGTCACTCAACTTAATTGGCGCTTTAGTCCTCTGGTCGCTTTTGGCGAGCGGTAGCGCAGCGGCCCAACTGGGCGGTTTAGTTGCTTTTGTCCAGTCGATTTTTTGGTTGCTGCTGGCCTATGGCATTGGCTTTTTGGCGATTCCCTTACTGCGCTACTACTGGATTCTCTGGCGCAATGCCAAAATTGAGACTCGCAATCAGCAGCGTCAGCAGTCAGCCGAGGTTCTTCTAGCAGCCGACGATCGCCTAGAGCAAAAGCTCGCCTATGCCCGTCAATTTGCCGCCGAGCAATTCATTAGCGCTCAAGATTTAGCTTACACAACCGAAAAAGACCTGCTGGAGCAAGAGTCAGAGCAGACAGACAAAATTGACGCCGAATGGCGACGACGATTAGAACAGAGATAAAGTATCAATCTGGATGGGTACTCTATTTAAGACAATGCTTTGAATTTGCGATCGCTTACTGCCCAGTAGCGATCGCTCAATTGCATCATTCGCAAAACAATCCAGAGAAATTGTAAAATGCAAGCATCTTTTGAAAAATTCAAAGCGAGGTATATTGTACTTGATTTCATACTAATCACATTTTTTCTGGCAATACTAATCGCCGTATTTTTTATATCTCAGGGATTTACAACTGAAGATCTGAATAAAAATAAATCAATTTGGGTATTTGCTTGTTCTTGTTTGTTAACGATTTGCCTTTGTTATGCAACGGCTTTTAGGCTCAAAAAAAGCGGCATTAATCTCAAATATCTATTTGGGGAAACATCGGTAAACAGATTGCCTTGGTTGATGCTATTCACAATATTTTTTGGGATTAGAGTTTTGCAGTCTGGCATTAGTCAACTAACAATATTTATTCTTAATTTAATTTCTCCTGAATGGGCTGAAACAGCTCTTAAAAATGCCAACTCTAGCTTTTCTTTGAACTCTAATACTGATTCGTTGTATTCCTATATATGATCGCTAGCGCATTATCTCCTCAAAACATCCCAGCAGCGATAACCTATAGCACTTTTGTTGCTGGCATGATTAATACCATTTTTGGATCGATTATACCTTTTCTATTTTTTGAGGTGGCCAAGCAATTTAGATTTACTACCCTACGAAGCAAATAGTAATCATTAAACTTGTGTGAGCACAAGTAATTCATTGAGTTTTTCTTTCAAATCTGGCGATATCAGCAGTGGCTTGTAAACTTCGCCTTCATAGGGTTGCCAAACGTCGCCTGAGCTGAAGGGTCGAAATAGGGGTGATGCTCCTAGCGATCGCCAAACCGATTTAGCTAACTCGGCGGGAAGCCCCGCGCTCTACCTGTACCCAGGTGAGCGTCGGGATGAAAGCCAAGGCGATGACGAATTGCCACTCTCTGACCACTCACCACGAAGCTTGTTTATCAACAATCTT
>JAHHGS010000085.1 GCA_019359715.1 Aphanocapsa sp. GSE-SYN-MK-11-07L
GCTATCGCAATCGCAGAAAGCGTTTTGGACTGCGCTTCAATTTGATTGCAGGGCTGTACAACTATGAGCTTGCTCTCACTGAGCAATTACCAGAGGCAGTAAGCTGACTTTTGCAAGAGGTCTAATCAACACTTGGTAGAGCTGTTGGAGAGAATTGGAGCGGGTGGCGGGCAATCCGCCAGGGGGCGGCAGCGGATTCGATGAGCTGGTTCGACTGCGTAGGCTAATTTGCGATCGCGTGTTGCTGATCAGGTTTTCCAAGGATTTGAGCTGCGGCGGAATCAAGCTGGACTGGAAAAAGATTTGATGGGTAAAGCCAAAACTAAAACGGGTCTGAATGTCTTGGCTACGGTATTAGATAAGGCGTACCAAACGGGGCGAAAAGTCACCCAGGAGTTTAAGGAATCGATGGAAATCGTTTTTGATGCTTACCTGCCAAAGTGGAATTACACGGCTAAGCCGCAGATAGCTTAATTCTGGATCTTATTTAATCCACGATGCTTAGCAAAAGTCAGGGTTCAATTGACTAAAATCTTATCCCAGCAGGATCTCAGTCTAAACATACAGATTGATCACAAACTCGCTGGCTCAAAGTTGGCCTCAAATTGCTGCTGAGGAGTCCAGCGGATCGCTCCATCCCGCTCAGTCCAAAAGACTTGAATTTTGGCGGCTTGCAGTTGGGCTAAAACCGCAGGCTCGATTCTAGAACTAGAGAGAATCACGACTTTCGGCTTGAGAAGCGACACTAACTCTGGCTGAAAATTCCGCCCTGACCACCACAGCACATCAATTGGCGGTAGATTTGCTGATCGCAGCCAAATTGCCTGCCCAGCCGAACCGATTGGATCGCTGACTAATAGCCATTGCTGAGCGCTAATCTGGATTTGCAGCAGGGTCGGGTCAGTCCGCAGTAGCTTGATCCGAGTTGAGCCAACCGCGATTTCTTGGTTTAACGCCAAAGGTTGCCGCGTCACTTGGGCTGGCAGCGCTTGCAGCATCGCCCGATAGTCCGGGTCGCTGCGGGCGGTCGGAACTTGACTGAAATTCCGAATCGGCAAGCGCTTCTGGAGTTCTGCCCAACCGCCTTGGTGACTGGAGGTGCGATCGCTGGCGATCGCCCAATCAATTTGATTCACTCCCTGCAAGGCTAAAAACGCACTGACCGACTGGGCGGCCGTACTGGCATTACCGCTGTTGATCACAATATTTGCCCCCGGTTGTTGAATCACCATGATCGGCGGCTGGGTTGTCTCTAAGACCGTGACCCGAAAGGCGGCGGTTTGGACGTGCAGAAACGGCAGTAGCACCAGCCCTAAGCTCAGCCCAACGGCTAACTTCCAGCGTCGCTGCCACCACGGGATTAGCCAAACCCCAAAGATTAGCCCATACAGGATCACGATTTGCCAACCGGCGATCGCCCCGATCGCCAGCGAACTACCCGGCAGTTGACTAAAAAATTGCACCAGCCAGAGCAAGCCCCGGGTTGGAAAGTACATCAACCCGGCCAGCCAGCCGCCCAGCATTGGCCAAATGAGGGCCGCCAGTCCACTGATAAACCCACCAATCGTCATCACCGACAGCAAAAAGGTGGTCGTGATGTTGGCCAATAAGCCGTAGGGCGGAAACACACCAAACACTGCCAGTTGGACAGGCAAGACCCAGAGGGTGGCCGCCATTGGCACGGCAATCAGCGTCGCAACCACTGGCGGTAGCCAGTCTAAGGCTCTGACCAAGCTGGGCGAGGTGACGATCAGCCCCAACGTTGCCAAAAAGCTGAACTGAAAGCCCAAATCTTCAATCCAAAGCGGATTCGCGATTAGCATCAGGATGGCAATCAGCAGCAGCATCGGGACTGGCTTAAGCTTTTGATTACCGAGCAATCCCACCAGGCCAGCGAGTCCCATTAACACCGCCCGCATTACTGAGGGAGCAAACCCGCTCAGCCCGCCAAACAGCAGCAGGGCAGTGCCACCGGCCACCAACTGAGTTCGATCTGCCAGCGGACGGGCGATCGCCAGCACCGCTCCTAAAATCAGCGAGGTTTGAAACCCAGACGCAGCCAAAGCATGGGCCAACCCCACCCGCCGAAACCGATCGCTGACCTCGAACGGAATTGGCACCGCCCGACTGCCCAAAACCATAGCGCTTAAGACCGGCCCGGCTGGTGTGCCCAAGGCTTGCAGTTGGGCTTGATAAATTCGCTCTCGGACCGCCCACCAGCCCCAAGTTGAACCTTGCTCCAACACTTTTAGCTTTCGCCCTGCCAGCCCAGCAAATGCACCTTCTGAGCGCAGATACTTCTGAAAGTCAAACATCTGGTAAAACCGGGGCTGACGGCTGGGCTTAGGCTGATACAGTAGCCCACTAATCGCCACCGTCTGACTAGGATGAATCCCTTTAGCTTGACTGGGCGGCACGGTCACGTAAAGTTTGCCTGCCGCCGTGCCACTCAGGCTGACGGGTTGATCTGGCTCTGCTAAGACGTGGTAGCGATCGCACTCCAGAAAAAAGCGTAGTTTACCGCTGCGGGTTAGCAGCGGCGTATCGCTAATGGTGCCCGTCACGGTCACAGTCGGATCGCCAGCGATCGCCGCCAAGCGCGGGATGACGCGACTAATATCATTCGCCGCTGGCTGGGGCACTCGCAGATAAAAGTAGAGCACCGCCAGCAAAACCACGCCCGCCGCCATGAGCCATGTCTGGGTCACAGGAGCCGATCGCCAAACTCGAAACCACAGCAGCGATCGCCAGCGCAAAATTGCTAAGCCCAGAGCTAATCCTGTTAAGCCAGCCACATACCAGCCATTTCCCGCGACCAATAAGCCCAGGATGAAGGCCATCCCCAGCAGCAGATAGTCGCTGTCTCGGAACAGGGTAAGCACTGCCAACTCGCTTAAACTTTAGTTCCACACAGTAAGCCGTAGCGAATCAAGCCCTGCCGATAGCCAGTGGACATTAGGCTTAAGGACAGGGCAGCTTCAATCGTTTGCCAGCCAGCGGTGAGAATGCCCCAGAGGGCAGCAGGGTTAAAGGCAGAGTCAATCACAATCTCCCAGAAGGGGGCAACCTCGGCTGACCAGTCGGCGGTGCGGAGATTGGTGAGGGGTAAAGCTTGGGCAATCTGCTCATACTCCGGTAAGGAAATCACGTAGGGCAGACAGTAGACGCGATAAATTTCGGCCAGTTGCTTTTGTTCAGCCACCGTCAGCATCCCGCCAGATCCAACATCCAGCGGACGATGGCACCAAGTTGCAAAGATCAAGCTGCCACCAGGTTTGAGCACCCGACAGCATTCCTGCAAAAACTTTTGCTTGTCGGGCATGTGTTCGCCACTTTCGAGGGACCAAATCAGGTCAAAGCGATCGTCCGCAAAGGGCATGGTTAAGGCATTGGCAACCTGAAAGTCAACCCTAGCCGCTAGGCCAGCAGCTCTGGCCCGCTGCGTAGCCCGCTCGGCTTGGACAGGGCTGAGGGTAATCCCAGTCACATTGGCGGCAAATCGTCCGGCCAGATAAAGAGAGCTGCCACCAATTCCACAGCCAACATCCAGAATGTGTTCAGCTTGGCTCACTTGCGACCATTGCAGCAATTCTTCAATCAGGTCGATTTGAGCTTGCTGGCGCTGCTTGCGCTGTTGACCCTGGGGGCCATAATAGCCGTGGTGCATGTGCTCTCCCCAAATCTGTTCCCACAGGCCGGAAGAAGCATCGTAAAATTGCTGAATCTGTTTCTCAAGGGTTGAAGTCATAGCCATCTGCCAATATTGCTTGAGTTATTGTAAGGTCTGACTTTGGACATAAGGAGAAAGCATCAAGCATCCGTGAGTATTAATCATCAGTTTTTCGACACCAAGCCTAACGTGAATGACAGTCTCTAGAACAATTTGCCTTGGCTTTATTGCCGTAATTTTAGCTGGCACACTGCTGCTGATGTTGCCGATTTCGACCGCAAATGGCACCTGGAATGCGCCGATCGTCGCCCTGTTTACCTCCACTTCAGCCGTCTGCGTCACGGGTCATATTGTGGTTGACACCGCCACGCACTTCTCGCCTGTGGGTCAGTTTTTTATCATGGCATTGGTTCAGGTGGGAGGCTTGGGCTACATGACAGCAACCACCTTTTTATTGCTGTTAATCGGGCGAAAATTTAACCTCAAAGATAAAATTGCCCTTCAACAAGCCCTCGATCGCAGCGGGATTCAAGGGGCGGCTCAGGTGGTGCGATCGATTATTGCCACCACGTTGCTGTTTGAAATTAGCGGAATTTTCCTTTTGTTAACTGTTTTTGCCCCGAAGTACGGTTGGCTACAAGGACTATGGCTAGCAACCTTCCACAGTGTGAGCGCCTGGAATAATGCTGGCTTCAGCTTATTCTCTGACAATCTGATTGGGTATCAGTCCTCGGTCGTGCTCAATTTGGTGATTCCTGGGTTGATTATTTTTGGCGGGATTGGCTATGAAGTGATTTTTGAGTTGTACCTTTGGCTGCGGGCTGTGCTCGCCCGCAAGCCAGAGTTTATGATCTTTTCTCTCAACTTCAAAGTTGCAACTAGCACTACATTAATGTTGTTGTTTCTGGGCACACTTACCCTGCTAGCCACAGAAAGCCGCAATTATGAACTCTATGGCTCAATGGATGTTGGCACCCGCCTGATGGTGGCTTGGTTTCAATCAGTCACCGCCAGAACTGCTGGATTTAACACAGTGGATATTGGTCTAATGACTAACGCTGCCTTATTCATCATCATTGCCCTGATGTTTATTGGCGGCAGTCCAGGCGGGACGGCTGGCGGGGTTAAAACAACCACCATGCGGGTGATGACCAGTGTGACGAAAACGATTCTGCAAGGCAAGGAGGAAGTGCTGATGTATGAGCGGCACGTGCCTTTATCGTTGATTTTGAAAGCCGTCGGGGTTGCAGTTGGCTCGGTTGCGACCGTGATTTGCGCGACCACGCTGATTGCAATTTCTGACCCAAAGGTGGACTTTATTCGCGTCCTGTTTGAGGTGGTTTCTGCCTTTGGCACTGTCGGTCTCTCAACTGGCATTACTGCTGCGCTGACTCCGCTAGCCAAGCTAGTGCTAGTCGCAACCATGTACATCGGCCGGGTCGGGATTCTATTACTGATGGCAGCCGTGCTGGGTGATCCCCGCCCTAGCTCCATTAGTTATCCAGAGGAAAACCTGCTGGTTGGGTAGGCTAAGTTTTTAGCCTAGGATTGAAAGTAAGGGAGACAGATTTTTTAACTTTACGCAGGGAGCATGGGTGTCCAAGTGAACCTACCGTCTTTAGATTTTCTGAATGGCATCCGCAAAAGCAATCGGCAATTTGCTGTGATCGGGCTAGGGCGGTTTGGTCGCGGGGTTTGCCAAACGCTGCATACGCTGGGCTATGAGGTGTTAGGCACAGATATTGATGAAAAGCGAGTCGCCCAAATCACGGCTGATCGAATTGTTTCCCATGCCTTTGAGCTAGATTCCACTGACCCAGCGGCGCTTCGGCAGGCAGGCATTTTTGAGTTTGAAACGGTAATAGTGGCGATCGGCAATTATCTGCAAGAGAGCATTATCACAACCCTCAACCTGAAGGAAGCTGGCGTCGCAAACGTCGTTGCCAAAGCCTCAACTGAAATTCATGGCAAGCTGTTGTGCCGAGTGGGTGCCGATCGGGTTGTCTACCCCGAATTTGAAGCCGGATGCGTCTTAGCCCGATCGCTAACCAAGCCGTCAATTCTCGATCGGTTTGAGCTAGACCCTGATCACAGCATTGTCGAAGTTGTAATTCCGCAGGAATTTCACGGGCGGACGATTGCCGAACTGGAGTTAAGAAATCGCTATGGTTTGAATTTGCTAGCTGTGAGCTGCGACAAAAAATTTGAAATCAACCCCAGCCCGCATCTGCGCTTACAAAAAGATTGCCTGATGGTGGTGATTGGCTGTAACAAAGACATCAACCGATTGCCCATTCAGTGAGTGCTCAAATTGAAGAGGGCTCAAATTGAAGAGTTTTTAAATTGAAAAGAGCTTTTGGAGTCGAGTTCGCAGCCAAGCCACTAGGTCATTGCCGTTGCGGTTCATATCCAGTAGACCCAAGTCTTCTAGCTGCTGGCGAATCGGCGAATAGAATTCTTTCTCGCGGGCCATTTCTTGAGCTAAAACCTCTGCCACAAAGGGGCGCGATCGCAGCAGTCGTTCTAGATTCTGTTTTGGAATCACAAACAGGCTGGTCAATTCTATTGCTTGCGTTGACGACAAGTAAGGCACTCCTAGCATAATTGGCACTTCCCCAAAAAAATCTCCCGGCCCATAGGTTCTAATTTTCTGATTCAACTGGCGCGAAAAAGATTCAATTTTACCCGACAGTAGAATATACATTGCTGTTCCAGTCTCTCCTTCCTGAAACAGCATTTCTGATTCAGGCAAGGTCTTGCGGTAGCCTGCCTCAATAATTTCTAACAGGTTCAAATCTGAGCAACTGCGAAAATAGGGGACTTGTCGGAGTAAATCGCCTAGAGAAGAACTTGCAGGCTGGGCAAGCATCGTAGGTACGCCAGGAAGTTGATCCTGAGCCAAAACTGTCTGCACAGGTGGGGGAATCAGCGTCTCAGGATTTCGCAGCCACAAATCTCGTTGCGGGTAAGGCATTCTAATCCCAGCCCGTCGGAAATTGTAGTCGATGATAAAGTTGAGGGCGCTTCTCACCAACAGTCCTTCGTCAATCCGGCTCACCCAAACCCAGAGTTCAAAGTTCAAGGCATTATCGCCAAAGCCCTTAAAGTTGACCTTGGGGGGCGGATCTTGGAGGACGGCTGACTGCATGTAAGCGGAATTCAAGAGCGTTTCAACGACTAAAACCGGGTCACTTTCGTAAGCTACCCCAATCGGCAACCGCAGTTTGCCCGTGAAATTTTTGTAGCTCCAATTCAAAACTTGATTGGCGGTCAGATTGCTGTTGGGCACGACAATATCGCCGCCATCAAAGGTGCGGATAATCGTCGATCGCAGCGAAATTTCTTTGATGTAGCCAGAGATTTCATTAAATTCGACAAAATCTCCCACCTGAAGCTTGCCTTCCAGCAGCAGGGTGATCCCACTCACCAAGTTTTTGGTAATTTCCTGCAAGCCAAACCCAATCCCTACGCCGAGACCGCCTAAGACCACGGTCAGCGAAATAATATCAATCCCATAGGCTTGCAGCAGCAGCACAAAGCTCAGGGCCCCCAAAAGGTAGCTGACCAGGGTTGAGATCACTTCTCGATGCCCCGGACTAATCCCGAGCTTGACCAGCAAGCGCTCTTTCAGCAATCGCTTGAGCAGTGTGACTGCGCCAACTAGCAGCACAAAGATCAGAATTAGCCGCAAAACCCAGAGCAGCGTGATCGTTTGACTGCCAATTTTGAACAGCGTCACCTGAGAAAAGTAATCCAGAAAGGCAAAAGTCAAAGGCAGCCGCATAATTCCTCATCAATAGCCGTCAACAATTGCTCCCAAAGGAAATAGTACGTCTTCTGCTCCCGAATCGAAAGCGGGCGATCGCGGGTAGCCATCTCCAAGCAGCGTTGGCCAAAAATATGCCAGCCCCTTTGGGCATACTCTGGTATATGAAGCAAGCGACGCAGGCAATTATTTTTACTGATATTGAGAAGCGGTTTGGCGCTCAGCCAGTCCTGCGCCGGATTAGTGGGGCGATCGGTTGGGGCGAAGTAATTGCAATCATTGGGGCGACGGGCTGTGGTAAAAGCACTCTGCTCCGCTGCTGGAATGGCTTAGAAACCATTGACAGCGGCCAGTTGGTTGTGAATGGGGTTGATTTGACCCCGCCCAGTCTCAAAGCGGCAGACCTCCGGCAACTGCGCAGCCAAGTGGGGATGGTGTTTCAGCAGTTTAATTTGTTTCCCCACCTAACAGTGCTGGAAAATCTGACTCTGCCGCCCCGCCAGGTGTTGCGCCAGTCAGCCCAGGAAAGCACCAACATTGCCAAGTTTTTCCTCCAAAAAGTTGGTTTATTGGACAAGGCAAATGCCTACCCTGAGCAGCTTTCTGGGGGGCAAAAACAGCGAGTGGCGATCGCCCGCAGCCTCTGTATGCATCCCAGAATCCTTTTGTTTGACGAACCCACCAGCGCTCTTCATCCTGAGATGGTCAGGGAGGTCTTAGAAGTGATTCAAACCCTGGCCGAAGAGGGCGTCACGATCGTGATTGCCACCTATGAACTGCAATTTGTCAGGGAAGTCGGAACCCGGATTTTCTTTCTTGACCAAGGACAAATTGCCGAGTCTGGGCCAGCTTGGGATCTGCTGACTCAGCCCCAAACCGATCGCCTGCAAGCCTTCCTCAACCGGATGAATTTAGTCTTACTTTGAGCGTCGGGGATTAACAAGAAGTCCTTGGCTTGCCCTATAAGCTTGAAGATTCAGGAGGGTGTTCAAACAGCAGTTTTTCAAGCTGAGCAATTCCTTCTAAAGTCCAGTAGTATCGCCTTCGGGCATCGGTGTGATAGTGACTTCCTTCTAAGAATTGAGCAGCGTGTTTAGCTTTAATCTTGGTAATCCGCTCAGGCGCCACCTGCAATTTTTGACTAACTTCTTTGGTCAGCAATAACGTTGTAGAACTAGGCAAAGTTTGCTGAGCCTCATGTAAGCGATGTAGCTGTCGAATCCCGCGCTTTGTCCACTGAATTTGACCTGCCTCATCTTTAAAATAATGAATTCCAGCTCGAAACTGACTGGGAAACCGATAGCGCTGTTGATGACACCAGGCAACAGACCAATCAAAATAAGCGGTAATCTCTGAGGTTGTCCACGTTAGCGCTTGCGGCTGAGATCTAAGCTTGTCGATCGCTCCTCTCAGCGTCTGGTCTAACTTCAACTGCAACCCCGCAACCTGTCTAATCCCTTGCCGATAAATCTGAGTATAGGTTTGCCGGAAATCTTGATCCGCTTTCTGGAGTCCTGCCTTCCATCCATCGATCAATTCATGCAGGAAGTGACTTGGATTGTGGGCAATCGCGGGTTTGTAAAGAGCGATCGCACTCTCAGTCTTAGGAATTTGGCTGGGCGGAGAATTTGTTTTATAAGGACGTGGGTCCCAGCCCAAGGATTTTGGCGCTAGCGATCGATTGATCGGAACAGCAGCTACGGGGACAGGAGCAACAAGTACCGGCAATTGCGCTGGTTGGTTGACCTGAGCTGGCTCTAAGTCAGGCGCAGCAGATCCTGTTGCTGCGGTAGGCTGAGCAGAGGCATTGTGAGACAGCCAATCTCGGCCCTTTTGCCAGAGCAGCCGCGGATTGATTAAGGGCGGAGAGCCAAGAGTGAGTTCACTAAATGATTGGCGAGGCAAAGCCAGCGACTCTTCCTGACCTAAAACTTTAGCCAAAGCGGGAATTTTGGCAAAGTCTTTGAGCTGACAAATTGACTTTAATTGATTGGCCAGAGCCGGAATCGGAGCCGGTAGCTGAGATAAAGATTTAAAGACTGCCGCGCCGTGGGGATTTTGAAAGTCTAAGCGGGAAAACAGCAGTCCTTCCCGCTCGTCCAGCCGATAGATGTCCCACAAATTGCTGTTTTCAGCCAAGGCTAAAATCGAGAGATAAATTACCGACTGCGAAAAGAAGTCGATTTCGCGACATCTTTTCTTCAGGGAGCCTCTGAGCGGATGCTGATAATCGGCAATGCCTTTGATGTTATCCTCTGAGCCATCGCCAGCAAAGTAGAGGCTGTCGTAGTCAATCAGCTTAATCGCCAACTGATTGCAGTGGTTAACAATTAAAATATTGCCGTGCTGCAAGTCGCCGTGGGCAATATCGGCAGCTCGAA
Organism: Aphanocapsa sp. GSE-SYN-MK-11-07L; assembly: GCA_019359715.1. Lineage (GTDB taxonomy): Bacteria > Cyanobacteriota > Cyanobacteriia > Thermosynechococcales > Thermosynechococcaceae > JAHHGS01. The sequence continues at coordinate 9,818 of JAHHGS010000085.1, forward strand.
AATCATTCGATAGTTTGAGGAAAAGTGCTGCCAATTGTCTGAGGAGATTTTTGTTACCTAAATTGGTTTTGAGAAATTTTTTGAGATTTTCTCCCTCCACCCACTCCATCTTGATTAAGGGATAGCAGTGACCCAGAACGCGAATTCCTTCTTCTAAGAGGGAAAACTGAACAAAATAAGCATCGCAGGGATTTTTGGCTAACCGGCTCAATGTTTTTTTGTAGCGATCGACCACTTCAAAATTACTCCGGCAGAAGCATTTAAGGGCCCAAATTTTGCTGGGCGAAAAGGTTTCGTACTTAAACACAACCCCAAAACTGCCCGACGCAGACCAGAGCGCGGTCGTGCCATCAAAGCTACGCCGCTCGACCGGTTTACCCATGACTAAACTTGAATCGAGGTCTCGCTCTAGGCGGGTCAGCGGGTCTTTTTTACGGAAGGCAAACTGAGGATTGCGAACCGAACTACAGTATTCAGAACGACTGGGGTATTGCATGGCGGTTCACTCCTCGCGGGCTGCGGTCAGGATCGATTTTGCCTGGATCTGAGGCAATTCAGCAGTGGTTTTTAGCTCTAGAGTCGGGTCGGTATTTTGACAACTCTTCTTCTTTTCAGAGCAGACATTCAGCAAAATCATCGTTGTATCATCATTCTGAATTTGTTTCTGGTTTCGGAGATCAGCCAGCGCATAGGTAAAATCCTTTGACGCTCTGATCCCAAACCATTGTTTCCACTCTTCAGCTTGCCGTTCATAATTGCTCAATAGCCAATGAGACAGTGCATCCGTTGCCAGCAAAAAAATATCTCCTGCCTGGTACTCCCCTTCGGCAAACTGGGGTGCAAACGAAGCATATTCGGGCAGGCTAGCAAAACATTGGGTCGTGCACTTAAAAGACTGCGCCGTTTTGCTAGGAAAGACAGACAGATGATGGGTTTTGGCTGCAAGCTTGAATAGACAGCTATCCCCAATTGCAACCGCTTGCCATTGCCCTTGCTGGCGATCGCCGATTAGTCTCAACCCCAAGAAAGTTGAAAACCCACAGGCTTTCAGTTGCGATCCACCCTGCCACCACTTCCGGTTCGGAGACTGCAGCTTTTCTAGATAATACTGTCGCCATTGCGCTTGGGGTAACTTTAACCATTCCTGATAGGACTGCCGCAGGGTTTGGATCGGATCATCTGGGCTGTGACAGAAAGATTTGACCAGCAGCTCAGCCCACTGTCCTGGATATAGAGAAGACCCTGCCCCATCGGCCAGGGCAATTAACCGACCGTCTCCACTCCTGGCGAAGCGGTCTTGATTCGTGGAATGAGCTTCCCCAATTTTTGGCAGTGAGAACGCTACCATGTTCTGAGCCATATTTGCCTATCCCCGAAACTCTGCTTTCGTCCCGATTTCTAATAGCTGAATCAAGGTTTCCAGTTTGGCCTTATAGACCATCCCTTTAGCACGGGCAGAAGGGTTCCAGCCAGAAGCAGCAGCCCGTTCCAGCATTAGAGGCGGCAATTCACTCGAAAGCTCAAACAAAAATCGAGCGTAGTGATCTCCCTGGGGCAATTTTTCCGGTGAAGACGGGAGAATGATTTCTGATTCTCCTGCTTCCGAGATATGCGCGTTGATCAGCAAAGTCTTGCCGTCTTTAGTCTCCAGTTGCGTTAAAGCTTCCGCCGCTGCTTTTGCCAATGGCAGCGAGTTTGCTTCGCCATCGGTAATATTAATCACGATCGGCGGAAAACTGGCCGGATGCGCCTCAATCCACTCACTAACTAAAGTAGCAGCCATTTCAAAGGCTTCTGCCATTGGCGTTTCCCCTACAGATGCCGATTCAATCCAGATTGGGAACTGATCGTCAATTTCGACTAACCCACCGGCTCCATCCGCAACTTTTCGTTTAACGGTTTCAACTCGCAGGCAATGCTCGGTTAGCTCTTGAATTGTGACCACGGGCTGCTTCGCCAATTCCGCCGCAAAGGCGTTGACAACGGGTTGTTTGATCTGACCGTAGCCCCAGACCGAGACATCGCAGCTATTTTTAATTTCGTCTCCATCCGTACAGGCTAAAACGATTTCTCGCAGCACCCGGTTGACCGCTTTGGCGCACTCGTTAGCTTTGGTTCCCGCTTCCGCGCCAAAGGGATAAGACATGGAAAACGATTGATCGAGCAGGATCACCAGATATCCCGGCGTTGCTCGGCTAATTTCTTGGAGATAAGACATAAGCAGGTTTTGTCTGTTTACATTTAATATCAATTGGAGAATAAGCTCACAATTGATCTGATGATTTCAGGCGTTCAAATTTAAATCAGGGGCGTACTTCTATCAAAATTGTATTTAAGCCAAAATCAAAAAGCGGGAAGTTACTCAATTAATTAAGCATGGCTGACCGTTATCTATTCATCACCGATCGCAGAGTAAATCACAATTTGTTGCAGAAGCGATGAGCGATCGCGAGGAACGGCTGCTGATTAGTGGCATCGGCAGAGAACAATTGATCGCTTGCTCTAAAGAGCTGCCACTCTTTCGCGTCCAATCAAGCCGATCTCAGGTGGCTTAACCCAAGCACAACGGCTTGTGGGTGTGACTCCGAAAGTCCTTTCGCAGCGCACAATTGGGTAGTGGTATTTAAGTCAGGATTTAGAGTCGGGGGGGGGGAGCCCGCCCCCCATAAAAAACACATATAATTGAT
>JAHHGS010000086.1 GCA_019359715.1 Aphanocapsa sp. GSE-SYN-MK-11-07L
GGGTTTTTTTTTTTTATCTTTTTTTTTCGTGGGGGGGCGCCCACCCCCCCCCGACTCTAAATCCTGATATCTTTGCAATGACTCACCGGAACCGCAAGAACGTGGCAAATGATCGCAAGAACGTTGAAGAGAAGAATTCCCGCATCGCCTCATACTGAAGATATCAATTGATCTGAAACTCTTTTGTAGAAGGAAGAAAATCCTGATGTCATACGAGAATTTAGAGAATACTCGCCGTCTATTCAAAGCGGTTGAAGAACGCGATGTTGCTGGAGTGCTGGCCGCTTATGATCCTGAGATTGTTATCCGCGATGCCGAGTCACTCCCCTATGGTGGCATCCATCACGGTCTGGAAGGGGCAAAGCAACATATTGAAGGAGCTGCTCAAGCTTGGAATCACCTCCAATCTGAAGCCGAAAGGAAGATGGATGCCGTTTTTCTGGATGCAGGTGAGTATGTTGTCGTTCTTTGGCGGCTAAAGGGGCTGGACGTGAGCAGTAGCAGAAAGCTCGATTCGCCAACCGTCAGCGTCTATAAGCACCGCGAGGGCAGAATTGTCGAATCCCAAATGTTTTACTCGGATACTGTTGCGATCGCGCAGTTCCTGGCGGGTAAACCTTGAGCTTCTTAGCGCTCAACAGCAATATTCATCAATCATCAGTGGCAGGGTAGCGGGGTAACAATCCCTCCATCAGCGATCGCACCAATTCCTGCACCAACTGACGATCGGCTTCTACATTTGGACTTTCCCCAAAAAAGCGCTGCCTGAGGGCATAACTGGCACAGGTTCCAAACAATGCCTCAGCCGCGATCGCAGGATTTGCCTGAGCCGAAACCCGACCGAGCCGCTGTTCCGCCCGCAAATAGGCAGCGAGCAGCGGAGCAGGCCGCGACTGATGGCGGTGCTGAGCTTGGGTAATCAGGGCTTCTCGATAGCGTTGCAGGAGTTCGGGTTCCGCAAATAGCGCGGCCCGGAGAGGGGCAGCTTTGTAGTAAAACGCAAGGGCAATCTCTGCTAACTCTTCGAGGTGAGCCTGCACACTTCCCTCACCAATCCGATAGGGCAATTTTGAGAGCGCATCCCAATAATCGGGCAGCAGCTCCTCTAAGTAGATCGCCACAAATAAATCGGCGCGATCGCGAAAGTGATTATAGAGCGTCCCATCGGCGCAGCCCGCTTCACGAGCAATCTCACGAGTCGAGGCTGCCGCTAATCCCTTTGTCCGGATCACCCGTTCTGCGGCATCCAACAGCCGCTGCCTTGTTGTGGTCATTGTTTACTTAAACCTGGTTCGCTGTAAACGTGTAAGGAAGGTGTCCATATATTTCTAGGGTGTAGTAAGTTCTTGGAGATAACGTTTGACCCAGTTCAGCGAGGGGTCTGTTGAAATGACTGCAATGTAGTTGTCGGGTCTCAGGAGCAGGGTAAAAGCCTGGTTGGTATTGAAGACTGCTGCCACCTGTGGGTCAATTGGGATAATGCTGAAATCAACGAGCTGGGGATCTTGATCTTCAAGTTCCAGTTTCAAGAGTTGAACATCGCTTGGTGTAGTTGAGAAAATGAGCAGGTGAAATTTCGGTTGATGGAGCTTGTCGTAGATACTTTCACCTTCGACCTGAAAATAGGGCATTCGATCCCCAGCTTTGATTTTGAACGGCCCATCGCCGACAGGTTGGCTGAGCGAACTATGGCGATAGTTAATCCCAATTTGCGAGATCAGCGGAAACAAGAGATGTTTAACCGGATTGAGCCTGAACACATAAGGTGCAACCAGCGGTAAAACCGTCATCCGAAAAAAAGCAAGCAGCCAGTTCGAGCCTGCGGCAACTTGAAACATGCGATCGGTGGTTTGCAAAAGATGCTTCGCGTTTTGCAGCCGCTCCTGATTGTATGTTTCCAGAATGGTTTCGTCTGCTTTGTGGTTTAAAACCAACGCCAATTTCCAGGCAAGATTGTAGCCATCTTGAATCCCGGTGTTCATCCCCTGCGCTCCGACGGGGGTATGAACATGGGCAGCATCCCCGGCTAGAAAGCATCTACCCTGAGAGAATGAACTAACATGGCGCGAATGGACTTTGTAAGTTGAGAACCATTCGACATCATGAACGTCAAGGTCAAATTCTGCTTCTGCCTGAATCCGCTGTTCGATTTCTGCATACAGCACATCGCCTTCGTCCTTGGAGAACTGTTCGGGAAACGTGCCGACAATTCGATAGCGGTTTGCGCCTTTGAGTGGAAAGAATACTAGCAGCGAATCCTTTGATAGACAAACCTGAAGCGCATCATGGCTTAAATGCCAGTCAATCTGGGCATCGGCCACATAAAATAGGCGCTCGAAGGTGCTGCCTGCGAATTCAAGTCCAAGCCGATGTCTAACCGAACTCTTCGGGCCATCACACCCAACTAGATATTGAGCCTCAATGCTCTGAGATCTGCCGTCAGCCGTTTTCACGTCCGCGGTTACTTTTTCCTCAGTTTGGGCAAAACTGGCGAGTTCAGTTTGCCAGTCAACCGTCTTACCCTTCCGTTTCAGATAGTCGTAGAGAAGTTGCTCGTTCTTGCTTTGCTCTAAGAACAGCACATAGGGATAAGTTGTCAAGCCAGCCCCCAGGTTTGACAAATCGAATTCAGCCCGCACTGCGCCGCGTTTAAGCAGACGTGCTTTGCGGGCGATCGCACCTTGTTCAACTGCCGGTTTCGCTAAACCTAGCTGCTCGTAGATCTCCAGGGTACGAGCATGAACGCCGAGAGCTTTGGAATAGGGGGTAACGCCTTCATGCTGGTCAACAATCACAAAATCAATGCCATATCTAACAAACTGGCAAGCCAACGCCAGCCCGGTTGGCCCTGCCCCAACAATCATCACATCAGTGTTTATCGTCTGTTCAGGAAGGGAGCTTGGTCTATCTTCTAGATCGCTCATCGCTGCCTCCAGGCTAAAGCAACAGAACAAGAAATGAACGTATGCTCAGATCTTATGAACAGTCGCTCAGACTGTCAAGAGCGGCACCGCGCAATGGAGGAGATGATTAGCCTCAAGACTTTGACTTCCTAACCCAGAAGACGATCGCGCCTATCCCAACCACAACTGCGCCAACAGCCACCGGAATTTGCCATTGAGCAGGTGGCTGCTCGGCCTGCTCAGATTGACGAGCCGTCTGAGCTGTTGGACTGCCAGCAGGCGTTGACCCGGCTCCGACAATTACCTTGTAAGACAACTCAAAGGGTTGGAAACTTCCGCCTGCCTTGGGTGTGCCCCTTAGCTCCAGCTCGTATACTCCAGGTTTTGGAAACACAATTTCCGCCCCCGGAATACCCTGATATCGTTCAGCCGTGGTGGCTTGGAGGACTGGCTCCAACAAGGGTTTAGAGCCTTCGCGATCCGGCTGGAGATGAACAGCCAGCTTACAGTTGCACTGGGCGAGGGGAATAATTGCGCCCCCCTTGCGAGTGAGGGCAAACCAGACCTGGGCCGGCTCTCCGGCTTTAGGGCTATGGTGGGGTTCAAGATGAAATGTTGCGGCCACATCACCGGCAACTTCAACTTTGTGGGCAACGGCTGGGCTAGCCAGCCAGAGGGTTAACAATATCCCACCCAGAAATTTACTTCGGCTTAGTTGGGGAAACATAAAACTTGCTCAAACACAGGATTGACCAGACCAAACCAGATCTGGCTAATAATACAGCGATCGCAGTTCCTACCAAGCCGCCTGTCCAGAGCTGATGCTGCCAAGTCCAGTTCAGCCCGCCCAAATAACGAGAGCCAATCAGCACCGTGTGCATGACAGCCAGCAAAAAGGCTGGCACCGCCAACAAATGAATTTGGCGCCAGCGATCGCCCAACCGTTGCTGTAAGCGATCGAAGCTAGTCAGGGCGGCTGGAATCAACAAAATTAAGGCCAAGAAACCTGCCCCCATCCCAACTTGATGCTGCGGCAGCAGATAGGCGATCGCCCCAATTTGCCATTGCAGCGTATGGTCGAGCATGTGCCCGGTATGGGCGATCGCCAGCACAAACGCTCCGACCCCCAGCGCCCGCCGATACTGGAGGGGTTGGGGCCAAAGGTGACTGATTGGGCGACCAATCAGCGCCAGCACCAGTAAAATCAGGGCAGCGTGGCCAGTGTAATCAACCATGCCATCAGTTCGGAGCAGCGTCAGAACTCCAATCGTGATCGTGATCCAGCCCCCTAAGCGAAACAACTGGCTCCGCCGACCTGCACTCAATTTGGCGATCGATAGCCCAACCCCCAGCATACTGGGCACTGTTCCCAATCCGAAGGCTGCCATTGTCGCTGCTCCCAGCCAAAGATTGCCCGTTTCAGCCGCCTTAATTTGAGCCGCGTACAAAAAGCCGCAGGGAATTAGCCCCCACATGCTGCCCAGAACCAGCGGCGTCCAGCCCGCGGACGATTGGCTGAGGCGATGCGTGGCTAAGCGCTGGTGTAAATTACCGAAAGGATTCAGCAGCGGTAAGTGGGGTAGCCATCCCGGTTTAATTTGGCTTAGGCCAAACCAGATCAATAGGCTGCCTGTAAAAATAGTTAACCCCTGACGCAAAGCACTGCCAATCCCCGCCATCTGCCCGCCAGCGATCAAGACTGAGCCAACTGCCCCAATTGCTGCCCCTACTAAGGTATAGCTGAGCAGTCGGCCTAAATTGAGTAGACCATGCCAAACTAATTTTTTGGCCCAGCTTTCAGCGCCATCCGGCTGGGAATCGCCTTGCCGCTCAGTCAGCGAGAAGCCAACAGCGATCGGTCCGCACATGCCAACGCAGTGGCCAAAGCTACCCAGAAAGCCCAGACTCATGACCAGAAACAGATCTACCATCTTCGCTCAACGGGTATTTAAGGAGCTGGGCAGCGTTGACAAGATAACTGTCAGGGTTTTGACTCAAGAGGTGAAACATCTACAGATGAAGCTGGCCGAGCCAAAACTTGACTGCCTGATAAGAATTTTCTCATCTGTCTTTCATGAATCATCTCTTTAAAACTGTGATCATCATTTAGACATGGTTCTGCAAATTTCTGCCGGAAGGCATAAGTATTGTGTGATTAAAAAGTAGATAATTGCTTAAAATTTTGTCAAGTTTCAAAAGTCAATATTATGATAGTAACTCGAAGAGCAGGTTATAAAAAGGTTCTAGAGTGCCTGAATATACACCTGGATTAAACTTGGCTAGACTTTGAGGAAAAATATTCTGAACTTCAGTTGAGATGTCTGAAAATAGAATTCAACCCAATCATCATGAATGATTTGACTGACGAACCGTTAGTGAGCGTGATTATTGACAATTATAACTATAGCCGTTTCCTACCCTATGCGATTGATAGTGTTTTCAGCCAAACCTATCAAAACTTTGAGCTAATTATTGTCGACGATGGCTCAACAGACCATTCAAATCAGATTATTAATTCTTACTGTCAGAATCAAAAGTATCACAATCGGATTATTCCCATTTTTCAAGAGAATTCAGGCCAAGGTGGCGCTTGCAATGCTGGTTTTGATCATGCCCGCGGTGAAATAATCTGCTTTCTAGATGCCGATGATTACTATCATCCTAAAAAGCTAGAAAAGGTGGTTCAGTCCTTTTTCTCGCACCCCAACTGGATTCAAGTTGCCCATTGTTGGATCTCGGTTAATAGTGAGGGGATGCCGATCGGGCGTAGCACTTCTAATGTTTTGAGTCAGGGAAATGTGCAGTCTCTATTGTTGAAATGGGGCAAATATGCGTCTGGCATTACCTCGGCCTTGGCGTATCGACGTCAGGCTTTAGAATTAGTGATGCCAGTCCCGGCCCGCTCGATTGTTGATTCCTATTTGAATGCTTCAGTCCCTTTCTATGGCGAAGTTGGTTGTATTAATCAGCCACTCATGTATTACCGGATGCATGGCAAAAACATGCAGGCGTATAACAGCAACATGCATTATCTCGTTAACGAACGACGTGAGATTGCTAAAGTTATTAACCAGTCGGCTGAAAAAGTAGGTGTTTTACAGCGGTTTGATTTGAAAAATGATGTGGATTTCCGCGCCTATCGGATTGTCGAAGTAGGTCAAGCGACTTGGGCAGAAAAATTACAAATCATTCAGCTATCAATTCAAGAAAGTATGGCGCTTCGCCGTAGTCTGAGAGACAGCCTGATCCGACTTGTCTACCGCAGTGTTTGCGTCTTGTTTCCACGGGAAGCAACTACCTTACTCGGTTTAGGCTTTCGTCGATACATAAAGCAAAAGCTCCAACGAAAAGCGCATCATTATCAGCAATAGCCAGACTACAAGCGAGGGAAAAGCAATGAACGATGGTTATGCTCTATCTGCTAGTGAAGTGTTGCAGGACTGGCAGCAGAGAATGATTAAACTCCGACGAAGACTGATTAGCCTTCCGGCTGAAACGGCTGAGTCGTTTATGAGCATCCCATGGATTGAAAACAATTTTTTCTATGCTCGCTATCAAGCCTACCGAGATCGCCACCAGTCTAAACTTTTGCCCCTCAATCAAACAGATCAAAAAATTGTCGATAGCCTAGTTCAAACCGGACTCTGCCGTACTTCCCTGCAAGAATTGCAGATTCCCGATACAGAAGCGTTTTTACAGGCTGCCAGGGCGATTTTTGGAGAGCTTGAGCAAAAAAGAAGCTTCGCCCAAGGCACTTTAAATGCTAGTTTTGACCAACTCATCCAATACCCAAATTTTTTAACCTGGGGCTTACAAGATCGTTTGCTGAAGATGGTTGAAAACTATCTAGAATTACCCGTTGCTTATGACACCTTTACTTGCACATTAACCCTTAAGGCTGCTCAACAAGCAGGAACTCGCCTCTGGCATATTGATCATGAAGATCGGCGGATGATCAAGCTAATTATTTATCTGACGGATGTCGATCAAAACAGCGGCCCTTTTCAATACATTCAGCCAGAGATCAGCCTTGATTTACTAAAGTCAGTTCCGAGTAGATTTGATTTTTTGACAGAGCAAGAACTCAAGCAGTATCTGCCCGCCTCTATGGAGAGTCCCTTTACCAGTTGTACGGGTAAGGCTGGGACTGTGATTTTTGTGGATACAGCCCGCTCCTATCATCGGGGTAAACCTCCTTCAGCCGGCGATCGCCAGGCTGTTTTCTTTGGCTATTTTAGTCGTAGACCACGCTATCCCTTTCGCTGTGGGCGAAGCCTGCTTTCTAAACCACAATTAAACAGCCTCTCGGCGCATTTGCCAGCCGAAAAGCAGGCGTGTTTAAATTGGCAGCAGTCTCTCCCGACTGTGGCAAAATTGATTCCCCGCTACCGATACTACAATCTTTAGGCTCAGACACTACATTAGGACAATGAATCTAGCCCCCTCCGATCGCAATTTAAGACTCGATGAATTCAGGAGGTGTGGCAGTGCGCTTATCTGAGTGGCTAGCAACAATCGGGCTGCCTGAAGGCTGGAAGCGAGGGGCTGCGCTGCCGATCGCTCGGCTGGAAAGCGCCGGAACAGCAATTGATGGCAAGCTGTATGTCTTTGGCGGATTTTGCTTTCGCCTCAAGGCCTCAAAACGAGTCGATGTCTACGATCCAGTCAAGAATAGTTGGATCCAGGCTGCTGATATGCCGCTCCCAGTCACTCACGTTTATCCCGTATTTGATGGACAATCTGTTTGGTTTGCCGGCGGATTTGTGGGAGATCATCCCGGCCCAGTTACCGACGACGTCTGCCGCTACGACCCGCTAACCAACACTTGGGAACGGGATATTCCTCTGCCAGCAGTGCGGGCTAGCGGCGGATTTCAATTAGTCAATCAGTGCCTACATTACTTTGGCGGATTTGCTGCCGATCGCGACACTACCTGTACAGAGCACTGGGTATTGCCTTTGCAGGATGGCAGACAATGGATGAAGCGGGCACCGCTGCCTGAACCGCTTGGCCACAACGCCAGTGTTGTTTTAAATGGCAAAATTTATTCGATGGGTGGACAGTACAGACACGATACAAACCCAATAGATCAAACAAGTGTCTACGTCTACGATCCAAGTAAGGATAGCTGGCAGGCGCTGGCGAGTTTACCAGAACCGCGATCGCATTTTGAGCCAGGCACCTTTACCTACAACGGTCAAATCATCGTCGTCGGTGGGCGAAATAATCATCAAAACCGGCAAGATAACTATAATTTTTTCCGGCATCAAGAAGACCGGATGATTGATGACCTGCCGCACCGGGCCTACCGCCTCCTGAGTCGGCGGCGCAGCGTTGACTCATTCGTTCCTAAAGTGACGACCTACGACCCAATCGCTGACACATGGCAAGATTTGATTGATTTACCGGCTCATTTGCTGGCGCCGGTTGCCAATGTCATTCAAGCTCAATTTATTCTCACCGGGGGCGGTCGGAATTGGGTTACAAACCCCCAAGCTCGGACTCTGCTGAACGAAAGTCTGCTTGACTTGATTCCTCAGCAACCCTATTGATACCAGAAATAAAATCACCCAATTATGACCTGGATTGTCACCAACGACGACGGAATTGATGCCCCTGGATTGCAAGCTTTAGTTCAAGCGATCGACCTAATCATCCCGAAGGAAATTGCCCGCCCGACGATGATTGTTGCTCCCCGCGATCATCAGTCGGGCTGTGGGCATCAGGTAACGACGGTTGGCCCGATCGTGGTTGACCAAAGATCAGCCCAGGCATTTGCCGTTGCCGGTACACCAGTAGACTGCGTTCGCTTGGGCTTGAGCCAGTTTTGCCCAGGGGTGAAACTGGTGCTATCGGGCATAAACGCTGGTGCCAACTTGGGCGTTGATGCCTACATTTCTGGGACTGTGGCGGCGGTACGAGAGGCAGCATTTCATCAGCTGCCAGGAATCGCAATTTCTCATTATCGGCAGGGCGATCGCCCGCTGGATTGGGCCCGGGCCAGCCGTTGGACGGCAAATGTGGTGGCTAAACTGCTGCGGCATCCAATCGAGCCGGATAGTTTTTGGAACGTGAATCTGCCCCACCTGCTGCCAAATGATCCCGACCCAGACGTAGTATTCTGTCAGTCCTCAACCCAGCCATTGCCCGTAAATTATCGCTATCATGACGGGCAATATCACTATGTGGGCAAATACCAAGAGCGCGATCGCAGTTTGGGGACTGATGTGGATGTTTGTTTTGGAGGGGCGATCGCCATCACCCAAATTCGGCTTTATTAAAGGATGTTCATGGGCTGTTCTAAGGGAGGGAGATCCAAATGGTTGCGTCAAACTGTCGGATTGGGATTATCGGGGCTGGCACAACCGGAGTTTATTTAGCCAGTTTGCTGGCAGAGCAAGGGTTCCAGGTGACTCTGTTTGAAAAAGCTGCCTCTCCCCGCACAGAAGGGTGCGGCATTTTTCTAATCAAAGCCGGGATGGAGGCGCTCCAGCAGGGAAATCCGCAGCTCTGTCAGCGGATCATGCGCGCTGGTGATCCGGTGCAAAAAGTTGAGTTCCGCAATCTGCGCGGCCAGACGATCAGTTCTGAAACCGTCACCCATCAGGAAAACGAACTGCCAGGCATGCTGATCCACCGGACAGCAATTTTGTCTGCCCTGCTCGATTTCCTCCCTCCAGGCTGCCTGCACTGCAACGCTGAATTAACTTCTGTCGTCCAAACCAGCGACGGCGTAACTGCCCATTTTCAAGATGGCAGCGAGTGGGAAGGCGATCTGCTGGTGGGAGCAGATGGGATTGTCTCGAAAGTGCGATCGTTTGTGGTGCCAGGGGTAGAGCCTTGTTACCTGGGCGATTTGGTCTGGCGGGGTCTGGTTGCCGATCGCAGCTTCTGTCCCCCCGGCAACTTTATTGTCTATGCGCGGGGACGGGGCATTTATGCCAATTTCTTTCATATTGGCGGCGATCGCACCCACTGGGGATTTTTTATCGAAGTCGAACAGCAGGAGCCGGGCCGACTGCGCCCCAGCAATCCGGCTATTCCGGCCGCAGAGCTGGCCAAATTAGCCGCCGATGCCCGCAGCCTGATTGCATCGACCCCGCCAGAGCAGGTGGTCAGCCGCTATTCCTACGACATTGATCCTCTACCCCATTTGTATGCGGGGCGGATTGTCTTAATCGGCGATGCTGCCCACGCCAAAAGTCCGACCAGGGCCCGGGGCATGTGTTCAGGGTTTGAAGATGCCCTCTCCCTGTCTCGCCATCTAGCGGCGGGAGCCGATATTGCGACAGTGTTAGAGCAATTTCAGACGGAAAGATTGCCAATTGTGCATGAATATCAGCGCACCAGCCGTCAACAAAGCCAACAGATTGGTCGTCGTCAAAAAAGCGCCGCTTAAGCTCTGAAGGAAATAGGAATGCTTGACGATTATTGAGGAAATTCGCGTGAGTGAAGCGATCTGATCACCCTCACAAACTTAGAATGACCGCGTTTACACCATGTTCTGGTTCGTCGGGCTGCAGAAGTGCTCGGACTTGAAAACGTATGAACAATTGCCAGCTTGCGTAAATCAATCGGCATCATCACGATTGATGAGTGAGCAATCAAGATGCAACTGTCGGGTCGTGGGGTTGAGCTTGCAATTTGCGGTTCAGAAATTGCCAACGCTTGCATTGATTTTTCGCTAGTGCTATACACTACCCATAGGGTCAGCCAGATCAGAACTACACTATGCCCCAGCTTTCCGTTTATTCTGCCAGCGCGATCGGGACTGTCAAAGGGCCGGGAGAGACCGGCAACCAGTACGTTTTTATCACTACCGATACCCAGCACGTCAAAATTGGCGAGTTTGTTTACTATCAGCTTGTCGATCCAGAGCAAAAACAGCTAGAGATTATCGGCAAAATTTCTGCCTGCTGCCTAGTCGATCATTTGCCCGATCGCATTTTTGCTGACACTGAAATTGACCCCTGCACGATCGCTGCTTTGATTGGCTTTAAGTACGACTGCCCCGAACTCTACGAAGTCACGGTGGAAATGGTTGGCTACTTTCAGCCCAGCTTGGGGTTTATCAACCCGCGCCGCCCGCCAGAGCCGGGCAGCAAAGTTTACTTGGCCAGCGATTTGGTCCTGCGGCAAATCTTAAATAAAAAGCAGCCGGGCCAGGTCGGGGCGGCTCACATTGGCTCTCTGCTGCTGCGCACCAACGAGGCCGTGCCGATCGCCCTTGATGTCAAAGAACTGGTCAGCACCCACATGGCGATTTTGGCCGGCACGGGTTCCGGTAAATCCTACACGGCGGGGGTATTGGTGGAAGAACTGCTGCTGCCCCACAACCGCGCAGCCGTGCTGATTTTTGACCCCCACGGCGAGTATGGCACCCTAGAAGCCCTGCGTGGGCACACTGACTTTCAAGCGGAAGATGGCTATGCCCCAAAGGTGAATATTTTGACCCCGGACAAGGTAAAAATTCGCTTTTCTTCCCTCGACTACTACGACATTTTGGGACTGCTGCCGGAAATGAGCGATCGCCAAAAAGCGATTCTTGATAAAGCCTTTGCCAATCTAAAAAAGCGCACCAAGGGCGACGGTCGCTGGGATATGAATGACCTGATCTTCGAGGTCAACGCCGCCGATCGCACCCAAGATGACGACGGCACCGACAGAAAAGGCACTTCTGCGGCCGCCCTAGAGTGGAAGCTGGAGCAAATGGGGCGATCGCCCTATTTTCACGCCTTTGAGCATCTCACCCCCAGAGAGCTATTTGAGCCGGGGCAAGTCACCGTCCTCCAAATGAATGACATCAGCCAGCAGGAGCAGCAGGTGATCTGTGCGGCAATTTTGCGCCAAACCAGCCACGCCCGCATGAATACGCAAAAAGAGCGGATTCAACCCACCGATGAAAATTATTTGCCCTACCCGGTGTTTATTTTGCTGGAAGAAGCCCATCGGTTTGCTCCGGCCCATGAGCCGTCTCGCTGCAAAATGGTGCTGCGGACGATTCTGAGTGAAGGACGCAAATTCGGCTTAGGGGTGGGCTTAATTACCCAGCGCCCAGGCAAACTGGACTCAGATGTGCTGTCGCAGTGCATGAGCCAGTTCATTATGCGGATTGTCAATCCGGTTGATCAAGACAGTCTCAAGTACGGGGTGGAAGCGGCCGGGCGCGATCTATTGCAAGAATTACCCGCCCTGACCAAAGGGCAAGTGATTATCAGCGGCATGTGCGTAAATACGCCGGTGCTGTGCAAAGTTCGGACTCGCCTGACTGCCCACGGCGGCGAAACCCTCGATGCCCCAGACCTATGGCAGAAACACTTCCAAGCCCATCGCCAACTAGAACGGCAAGTGGCAGTGGCTCCTTTGGTTGGACAGCGGCGGGCCGCCAGCGTACGGGGGCGATCGATCGAGTAATTAGCCTCGCTGACACCCGACTGGCTGAGTAAAAAGCGGCATCAAGCGTTTTGATCTTAAGAGCGATCGCCCGGCTCTACGCTATTTTGGAGCTATGGCGCTTTGCGCTTCAGCCTCCTTTGTATCTAATGATCTAATATGCAGCCCCACCGCTGGTCAATCTTGCCATGAATCGCAAAACAGCCTTATTGCTGATTAATCATCACGCTCGGAAAGGCAAGCAATCGGCCGATGAAGTGGTTGATCAGTTGAAAGCTTTAGGCTTGACTCTGATCGAAGCGGATATTGACAATCCCGCCCATTTAGCTGAAACGATTCATCAATATCAGGAACAGGTTGACTTAGTGATTATTGGCGGTGGCGATGGCACGCTGAACGCGGCGATCGCGGCCTTGGTCGAAACCCAGTTGCCCCTGGGCATTATTCCGCTCGGCACGGCGAACGATTTAGCCCGCACCTTGGCAATTCCAGTCGCCCTGTCCGAGGCTTGCCAAATCATCGCCGCTGGTCATACCCAACGGATCGATTTGGGCTGGGTGAACGGCAAATACTTTTTCAATGTTGCTAGTTTGGGGCTGAGTGTCCAAATTACCCGCAGCTTAACCAGAGATGTCAAGCGGCGTTGGGGAATTTTAGCCTACGGAATTACCGCCCTGCAAGCCCTCTGGCGCAGCCAGCCGTTTGGGGCTGAAATTCAAATCGGCGATCGCTCGGAACGGGTGAAAACAGTCCAAATTGCTGTCGGTAACGGTCGGTTTTATGGCGGCGGGATGACGGTGGCAGCCGATGCGGCAATCAATGATGAGCGCCTTGATCTATACAGCCTAGACATGAAGCATTGGTGGCAAATGTTAGCCCTCTTACCGGCGCTGCGCCTGGGGCAACATGCCTCTGCCTCCTGGGTACACGCTTGGGCCAGCCAAGAATTCCACGTCTATACGCGCCGTCCCCGTTCAATTAACACAGATGGCGAAATTACCACCGCTACGCCTGCCCACTTTCGGGTGATTCCGAAGGCTTTATCGGTATTCGTGCCTTAGCAACCCAGGGGTAGTGGCTCATTGACCAGACCATAGAATTTGGAAAATGCTCAACTTATTTTCGCAAGCTGCCTTGGTTGATCAAAACCACGACAAGTGTAGGATCAAATTGGGCTGCGGGCGATCGCGAATTTCCCCAGCAGTTTTATAGTTTAAATCCCTACAGCGAGATGATTGCCCTATGACTTCTGGTAGCACTGTCAAACGAGCCGGCCAAACTGCGATCGGTCAACTCCGGCGGAGCATCACGGCGCTGTTGGCGGGGGCAGCGATTTTAGGGCTGGGCTGGTATGGCTATCTACAGGTATCACAACGGCTGTGGGCGCCCGCTGCTGCGACTGTTCAAGTTAGAACCCTAATCAGCGGTCAACTGCAAAACATGACCGAGCTAACCACGGCCAAAATGTCTAGCAAAGCAACGGTCGTTGTCAGTCAAGCCAGAAAACTCGGTAACTTTAGCCTCGGAGATACTAACTTAGTCTATGAAGGGGTTGGTGATATGCAGGCGGGAATTGACCTGATGCAACTCAAAGCCACGCAAGTCAACCCTGAACAAGGGCAGATTCATATTTTGCTGCCGCCTCCCCAAATCACCAATGTCTCGCTGAATGTACAGCGCTCTAGCGTGTTGGCAAACTATAAGCGCTGGTTTGGCCCGAACGTTGAGCTAGAACTCCAAGACCAAGCTCAGCAAGAAGCGCTTAAGCAAATTAGAGCCACAGCCTGCAATCAGCAACTGATTGCAGCCACCAATGCTAACGCCAAGCAGCTAGTCGAGCGGATTTTGCAAACGGCTGGCTATCAAGAAGTCATGATCGAGACTCAAACCCCTCAACCAGAAACCTGCGTCAAGATGGCTGCCTAGATTTCCAGCTTGAATCTAATAGGGGTACATTCCCCGCTGCTTGCAGCGAAAGAATCGGATTGCAATCCAAATCTGCGGTTTGGGAGCAAAACGATTTGCATACCCCGTCCGCTTGCGGCGGGGTAGTTGATTTGAGCGTGTCATTCAAAGGTGCGAAGTCACGGCGAACTATTCTAGAAGATAGATCCGGGACTGAACCATTTGGGTATGCTTAGGATAGAATAATCCACAATTTAGTGAGCTAAATTTAACCCGCGATCGCCCACTCGCGATTCTGACTGATAGCCGTTGCTGCTCGAAGCCTGCCATGCCAGCTAGATTGCAAATTAAGCCCGAAGACTGCTCTCCTCTAGGTCAATTGATTTTTCAATACTTAGAGACTCAAGCAATTAGCATGAATCGGCTAGCCGAACTGTCTGGCATTCCCCAACCCCGATTGCGAGGAGCTTGCTTCAAAGGCACCTGCCCCACACCGGAAACGATTAGAAAGCTGGCTAGGGCAATGGGCAAGCATCATCTAGAGCTTTATACTCTGGCTTACGAGGGAAGAGTTGAGCATCTGCCAGAGGATGCCAACAACGATTCCCTCGATATGTTGATGCGAGAGCTATTTGAAACGGCTAGAGAAATGAAGCTGGTTGCTCCCACATTACGCCCTTCTAAAACCAAAATTCGCAAAGCGTTAATGGAGCTTGGGTTTCAACCAGAGCAAGCAGAGTGCGGCTGAAAAAACTAAAGCCCGCAAGCAAGTTTGAGTGAATAGAAACTCTGCTTGCTTGCGAGCTAGGTTGGGTTTGATTGTAATGCTCTAGGTCATGTTGCCTGAGACATTGAGTGCCCCAAGCAACACGACGCGGTTGATTCATCTATCGACGAGGTACGCTCCGCTCAAAATCAATGTTGAGAGCTGAGATCTTCTGGGGGATGTTACCTTTGGGGCTGATGCTCCGCGCCATTTCTAGGAACTGGGCTGGATTGCCCGCCCTCGCTTGCTTGTCTTGGGGAACATAGGTGCGAACAGTGGTTTGCCAGATCACTTGGGGGAAGCCTAGCTGACGACGATGATAGGCATCGTAGCGAGGGGACTTGATGTTGAAAGGCAACTCGCCCTCTGCCCGACCCGGCAAGACCCGACGGCGCTGATAGGGAAGCGTATCATAACCAAAGGCAGCTAGGTATTCTTCGCTGTTCAGCAAGTCATCGACAAAGCCGACAATTCCCTTTGTAGCAACGGTAATTGACCAAGCTAGCTTCTCGCGGTTGTCGTAAACATCACGGCCCAGCACGCGCTGTACCGTTTGTTCAACAAACCGATAGTTGCTGTTTAGGTTATAAAAACTGTTCCGGTAAGTGTTGGACAGCAGCAAACCCCGCACGAAATCCCGAACGGTAATTTGACCACTGCGAAGTTGAGACTCTAAAAAGCGCTCCCGATCGCTAGTAAAAGCATGGAAAAAGATCTGGCGGTAAGCCGCTTCGATCAGGTCATCCATATCGGTTGCCGAAAGCAGGTTTTCTGTCGAATAAGTCCTGGGTTTCTCATCACCAGGAACTTCGTAGCCAGCCACACGCTGATTTTGACTAGTGGGGGAATATTCTAAAAGAGGAAGTGCCACGCCTACAAAATCTCCCTTTTCTTACGAAATCTTACAAATTTAACCATAATCATAAGGGGATAGCGGGTCATTATTCGCTTTAGTCTAATGAAAAATTACATAACTTAATCTTAATCGAGGGAGTTGCTGTGGTGACAATTCAGTGCGGCGAAAAAAGTTTTAGCAATATTCAGGCGGTATTTTTTGACAAAGATGGCACCCTTGCAAACTCAGAGGCGTTTTTACGCAGTCTGGGCCAAAAGCGATCGCGGCTGGTTGATGCCCGCGTTCCTGGTGTGCAAGAGCCGCTGCTGATGGCCTTTGGTCTGGAAACCAGCACTCTCAACCCAAAAGGCTTAATCGCTGTCGGTGGGCGGCGAGACAACGAAATCGCGGCGGCTGCCTACATTGCCGAAACCGGTCGAGACTGGGTGGAAGCCCTAGAGATTGCCCAAACTGCTTTCCAAGAAGCAGATGGCTATCTTCAGCCGAAAGCTGTCCATACGCCTCTGTTTGCGGGCTGCTTAGAAACGCTGCGATCGCTGAGCAAAGCGGGTCTTAAATTGGGGATAATCTCTTCTGACACTCTAGAGAACGTGCGGAGCTTTGCCCAAACCTATCAACTAACTGATTACCTGCAATTGCAGTGGGGCGAAGGGTTAGAGTCTGGCTTAAGAAAGCCTGATCCCGAAATTTTTCACTCTGCCTGCCAAAAACTAGGCGTCAGTCCAAACGCAGCCCTGATGATTGGCGATGCAGCGACGGATATGAATATGGCTAGAGCGGCTGGGGCCGGCGGTTGCATTGGTGCTGGCTGGGGGTGGTCACAGCCAATTACCCTTGCCCAAGCCGACGTGATGCTAGAGCAGCCTGCTCAGATTCAGGTGGATTAACCAAAAGTCATCAATCAGGGCAGCTCTACAGAAGTAGGCTTCGCGACGTGGGGGAGGCCCCAGCCCAGCTTTTCGCGCAAAACGTGGAAAAATTCTGGCGATCGCAGGCGAATGAACCGGGCGCAGTAGGGCGATCGCTGGACTTGAACAATATCGGCTGGCAGCACAAAACAGCCCGCATTGCCATCCACCATCATCACTAAATGCTTGAACGGATTGGCCGGATAAATCCGGGCTGACTCGGAATTGGCAAACACGAGCGCGCGCGAGGCCAAGGAGTGAGGGCAAATCGGCACCAGTTGCAAGACTGACACGCCTGGGGTAATCACTGGCCCACCGGCTGAGAGGGCATAGGCAGTCGATCCGGTGGGGGTAGAAATAATCAAACCATCGGCAGCAATGTCTACTCTGGCGTGCTGCCCAATATCGACTTCAAAATGACACATTCCCGTCAGGGGTTCTTTATGCAGCACCATCTCATTCAAAGACAGAGCCTCCCAAAGCACTGTCTGATCTCGCAGCACTTGAACGATTAGCATGTCCCGGTCTTCAACCGAATAGTTGCCCGTCAACACCTGCTCGATCGCCTCTGGCAGCTTGTTCAGATAGGTTTCAGTCAAGAAACCCATGTGCCCTGTATTCACCGTCAGCAGTGGAATGCCGATCGGTGCCAACTGTCGGCAGGCTGACAAAACGGTGCCATCTCCACCGAGGACAATCGCAAACTGCATTTGGGCATCAAACCCCGGTGGAGCCAGCCGGTCAATCGGCGTGTGGCAAACGGGGCTATCGGGGCGCGAGTAGCCCAGAATTCCGCCAATTCCGGTTGCCGTGACCACTTTCCAGCCGCGGCTCTCCAGCTTGTCCTTCAGCTCTTGGGCGATCCGACAAGCCGTAGGTTTAATCTCGTTGTAAATAATTCCGGCTGTGGTCACACGCCTGGCCCAGAGTTTGGTTGTCAGTCGATTTTATCAGCCTGTCGGTCTTCAGCGGGGCATAACTGATTTTTCAGATTGTTCTGAACTCATAAGTTTTGCCCTCAAAGCTAAAACGAGTCGATCGCTGACTCGCACCGCTGACTGATTAAGAGGGGTTTGAGGATTTGAAAGGGGTACGCTTGCGGGTAGATTTTCTGTTTTTATTCTTTTCGTAGTCAATTTCCTTCAGCTTTTTCATAATCCGGCCGAAATAGTCTTGCATGTAGTCTTCCAGCGTGCCGATTTGCTCTGGGTCAAGCCCGAAAGCAGCGTAGGTCTCAGCCATTGAGGCGTCCAGGGCTGTGCCGGAGGCAATCACTTCCGTAAAGGCCAGCCGATCAGCAACGTTCCAGCCCCACTCAAACACCTGGGCAATATTTCGTACCCCTCGCAAGACTCCAATCGGCATCCGGGTGACTCTCGCGTCCTGACCAGACAGGCGTTCGCACAAACGAATAATTTCGTAGGGCCCCCAGGCTCTTGGGCCAGCAATGTCGTAGGACTGGTTGATCGTTTCGGGTTGAACTAGCGCTTGAATCGCAAACCGGGCGATATCTTGGGTGTCCATGTAAGCGATCGGGGAGGCTTCGCCCATCACCCAAACCGCTTTCTTGTCTAGAATCGGAATCGCGTACTGCCCAATTAAGCCTTGGTAAAAGCCGCAGGGACGCAGAATGGTGTACTTTAACCCCGACTCTGCTAAGAACTGTTCAGTACAGTGCTTAATTTCCATCAGCGGCACGTGCGGGTATTTCTCAGCACTCATAATTGAGAAAAAAACAAACCTCTCAATCCCTGCTTGCTGAGCTGCTTGAATTAAATTAACTTTACCTTCCCAATCCACCTGCTTAATTCTGAGCGAGTCGGTTGGGCGGCTGGTGGCAGCATCAATCACACAGGTAATGCCAGCCAAAGCCACCTTTAAACTGGTTGGCTCGCACAGGTCGCCCTCAATTAAGTGCGCCCCCCATTCCTTCAAGAATGAGGCTTTGCGAGTATTTCGCACTAGGCAATGCACTTCGTGTCCTTCGTCGATCGCGCGCCGCGCAATCTGCCTACCCAAGGTGCCTGTCCCACCAACAATCAGTAGATTCATGAAAATTCTAGTAATAAAACTTAACTTTCTTAATACTCTATCAGACTTTACCCCGACTCACAGCACTCCCTTTGAACTGGGGATCGTCTGGCTCCGACGTGGATCAATGGCGATCGCCATCCGGATCGCTCTCGCAAAGGCTTTGAAGCTAGCCTCAATAATGTGATGGGAGTTAATGCCGTCCAGTTGACGAATGTGCAGCGTCATTTGACTGTGATTAACGACGGCCACAAAGAATTCTCGCACCAGTTGAGTGTCGTAAGTGCCAACCCGCTGGGTCGGAAGGGTTAGCCCATAGCTGAGGTGGGGACGCCCCGAAAAATCCAGCACGACTTCGACTAGGGCTTCATCTAGGGGAGCCAAAAAGTGACCAAAGCGGTAAATGCCTTTGCGATCGCCCAGCGCTTTCGCCAAAGCTTGCCCAAAGGTAATGCCGACATCTTCGTTGGTGTGGTGGTCGTCAATGTGTAAATCGCCCGTAGCCCGAATTTCCAAATCAAGCAGCCCGTGGGAGCAAATCTGATCCAGCATATGGTCTAAAAACGGCACCCCCGTCTGGTTATCTGCCTTGCCTTGCCCATCTAGATTGACCGTCACCTGGACATCAGTTTCCCCGGTTTGGCGCTGCACTGTTGCTGTTCTGAGCGGCAACACTAATGCTGAAGAATGCTCTGAACCAGCCAAGTTTGAGAGAGGCAGATCGCGGGTTTGCATGGATTACAAATTAGAAAAATAAAGTTTCTCATCTATTATCTCTTGCCTGGATCAGTCGTGATTTACACTCCTAATCGCATGGCTTAGAATCTATGGATTTAATAATGCGCTGGGATGCACTGCCATCCGAAGCTTACTTGGTGCCGCAGTCAATGTGGTACATCCACACGCGAGCTGACACCCCAAAAGTTGACCCAGCAACCTGGCGACTGCAAGTTGACGACAGTTTGGGACACACCCACCCGTTGAGGCAGCCCTACAACGCGAACGGACTTTCCTATGGCGCAGTTGTCTCTCATCCGGTGTTAGTCAAGTAAATAAGCTCTGAGCTGAAATGGTCATTCAGCTCAGAGGGTTAGATGACGCCAAACTTGAGAGCGACTCGCTTGAAGTTAAATTTAATTCTCAGGTTGAGCGTGGTACTCACGAAAAGACTGATAGGCGCGATCGCTGTCGTAGGTATAAAGATGGCATTGCCCAACAATCTCTTTCATTAGCTGCCAAGAGAACCGACGCTCGATCAGGTACTCGCCCCAGTTTTCTCGCAGGCTTTGGTGCGCTAACCGCAGGTTATAGGAAGGAATCGCCGTTGAGATGTGATGGGGAATATGGACGTTAATGTCGTGGCAAAGAAATTCTACCCAGCCCGGATAGTCGCAGTGAACCGTGCCTGCTAATTGGGCTTGGGCCTCGTGCCAAGTGGCTGCGGGCTGAAACCGAACATCAGGGGCGGTATGGTGCACCAGCGTAAACGTGCTCATCCAGAAGTGGTAAACCAACCAGGGCAGCAGCCAAAACTTGATAAACCCCCAAACGCCGGTTGTGATAATCAAAGTTGGAAAGACAACCGCCGCGAAGCCAATCACGACCAGAACTGATAGCTTGACCTGCGATCGCTGCTTGCCTTCAAACGTCGTCCAGTTAAAGTGCATCCCGAACCAGTGAATAATGGAAGCTAACCACCAAAGCCAGCTTCGCATCAGGCGATAGCCAGGTTTGACAACTCCATCCAGACTGTCGTATAGCTCCGGTTCAAAGGGTCGCCAAGCATTGTCTTCTTCTAGTTTGTTGGTGTGCTTATGGTGATGATCGTGCAGAATGCGCCAGCTATGGAAAGGGTAAATCAGCGGCATCATATACAAATGCCCGACTAAATCGTTCACCCAGCGCCGATTGGCAAAGGAGCGATGCCCACAGTCATGACCAATCACGAAAAATCCGGTCAGGGCAGTGCCGGTAAATACCCAGGCCAGGGGCAGCAAAAACCAAGGCGCAGCCACAATAGTGGCGTAGCCAATGGCGACCATCAGCAGACTGATCAGAGCTTTACTCCAAGCTTTAAACCGATTTTTAGCAAAACAATCGCGGGGCAAGGTTTTGAGAATATCTCGTAAGCGCAAGTCTGGGTTGACAGCAGCATCTGGTTGGGGAAGTTGAGTTAGTGCGGTCATGAAGGTGTCAAATATTCTCCAAGATTATTTTTTTCAACAAAAAACCCGCTGGTGGCAGCAGGTGACGTATGTCTATTAAACCCTTGAGCAACGACCGATCGTGGCAGTGATGTTTAGATAGACCAAGCAAAGGCTTACGAACTGTCTCAAACGGAATCGCTGCTCCACAAACATTACATTAGCTTTACAAAACCAATGTTTTTATATCATAATCCGTAACCCCGAAATCGAAATTTGCTCGACAAGTCCAAACCGCTGCTGGCAGAGTGTGGACTAGGACGCTTCAAACAATGAACGTCACGACTAGGCAGGTGCGATCGCCGTGTTGGAGGAAGACGCTCAACCCAGTCGGTCGATCGAGCTGCGATGATTGCGATGCGGTAAATGATGACCGGGGCGCTCTCGTGGCAGATGGCGGTTTAAAGATTGCGGAAACAGCTTGAAAAATATCCCCGCTAGCAGCAAGCAGGCAAACAAGCCAGCCACACCCACCAGCGTGTAAATCATCAGATCACTAGGGCGCTTGGCCATAGCAGAGCTAAAAACTGAATCTTTGCCAGTAGTCTATCGCGACAGTCTCAAATTTATTAGGGTTTTGATTAGCGCGGGCTAATCAAAACCCTGACTCAAACACCACTCCCTAAGATTTAAGGGCTGGTTGCGTCGGAGCTACAGGTTTTTTGCGTAAGTGTTGAGCGTAGAACGAAGCCGCTTCATTGCCTTGGCGACACTCTTGGGCAAACTTAATCAGGTGATGGCCAACCACCCCAACGTGAATCACGCTTTCGATTTTGCCAGCCTTGAGAGCGGGCCAGGCCATTTTCCAAAAAGTTTGGCGGTAATGGCTGAGAATGCCAACCTGAAGCAGAATATTCCGCATTGCCCGCAGCCCTTTCAGAATATTTGCTTTCGAGACTCTGGCCGGACTGTTGGGCACCGAAATCCGGTTCGGATAGGTGTGCTGGATTTGGTAGGCAAAGCGCTCGTACAGAAACTCTGGTTCGTAGGCGCGGCTAATACAGCGCTGCCACATTTCTATCACCTGCTCGTAGGGCATCAGAAACTCAACGTTCGACTCCCGATGCTCGTCGTGATTGAGCCGACCTTCGGCTTCTAGCCTCCGCCAGAGCGGGGTGCGGGGCAGGGCGTGCAGCAGGTTAATGGTCAGGGTTGGGATTTGGGAGGTGCGGATAAAGTCTAAAATCCGATCGCCCGTTTCCGGTGTATCGGTATCAAAGCCGATAATAATCCCAGAAACAACCTCCATTCCGTAGCTATTCAGGGTTTTAATCGCCTCCAAAATCGGCATACTCAGGTTTTGGTCTTTAGAAATGGCTTGCAGGGCATCGGTTTCCGGGGTTTCAATTCCGCAAAAAACTGTACAAAAGTAGGCTTCTCGCATCATTTCTAGCAGCTTAGGGCTTTGGGCAATATTTAAGGTGGCCTCGCAAGCAAACTGAATCGGATAGCCATTCCGCTTTTGCCAGTCAATCAGGTGAGGCAGCAACTCCGTCACCGCTCGCCGATTGCCAATGAAATTATCATCGACAAAGTAAACTGCCCCCGGATTGCCGGAAGCCAGCATCACATCCAGCTCTCGCACTACCTGCTCTGGGGTTTTGAGGCGAGGATTACGTCCGTAGAGTTCAGGAATGTCGCAAAACTCACATCGAAACGGGCAGCCGCTAGAAAACTGGACGCTGCCTAAAAAGTAGTTCTGCATGTTGACATGCTGGTAAGCAGGCACCGGAAACTCGCTTAAAGGCAGACGAGCAGACGTTTCAAGCCGAATTTGCTCCGGTGGCCGGGTCGAGCCATGAAGGTCAAAATATTCAATCATCTTGTCTGTGGCATCACCCAGTTCACCCAGATGCAAAATGTCAAAGTCTGGGTAGTAGTCTGGACAGCCTGAGACGGAAGGCCCACCTACAGCCGTTAGCTTGCCGTAGCGATGAGCCAAATCGTTAATCCGGTTAATTTGGGGGCGCTGAATGTGCATGCCGCTTGTAATCACCACATCTGCCCAGCGATAGTCAGCCGGCTTGGCGGCAGCGACATTTTCATCAATCAGTCGCACTTCCCAGGTCTGCGGCAGGTAGGACGCAACCAGCAAAATGCCCTGAGGGGGCATAAAAGCTTTGATTTTACGCCCCATTAGCGGGTAAGCGTGGTTAAACGTCCCAAAGGAGCGGCTGTATTGCGGGAAAATGCAGAGAACCCGACGATGGTTGCGGGGAGTATAGGTAGCTTTGCCGGGGGGCATTTCGGGAACTGTTTGTTCAAATTCTTTGGCACTGGCAACCACGCCGACAGTCCTCACAACAACTAACAAATCAGGTAGCTCTGCATCTGTCAGAATTTAGAGCAGCGTGGGCAAAGCCAGCACCCCTCTGACATCCTAATCTGGATAAAACTACCATAAATATATTAGACAAGAGTTTATTGCCTTTGTGCCGGGTTGAAGCTGCAAATATGCTTAGATTTCTGGGAATCTGGCGCTTAAATAAACATTTGCTCCCAAACTCTCACATATTCTTTGGCAGTCGCTGTGCCTTCTTGGGGAAATTGGGATAAAAAGTTTTTATCGCTGCTGGGTAGATAAGGGCCTTCCTTCAGCTCCAAAATCACAGTGTCTGGGGTCAAAGCAACCAGGGTGTGAAACACGCCTTCCGCCAGTTCTAATCCCTGAGTTGGCCCTTGGGCTTTTAACGCTTCTTGATGGATAATCTGCCCTTCGGCATCAAACAGCAGCATGCCGATCGCACCCTGCACTACCAAAAAAAACTCAAACCCGTTGATGTCTGGCGATCGCAGATGCCGATGGGGGCGAACATAGGTGCCGGGTTGCAGCACATTTAAGAACCGCTGCACTTTTTCATCGTGGGCGTGAAAATTGTAGTTCTGACGCAGGCGATCGCTGGCTCTGGCTTGAGCGGCTATCTTTGCCAGTAAGTCATGGTCTAGGCGCTTAATCGATTCCACAGGCTTAAGAAAACTAGGATGATCAACACGGGCTGACTATAGCCTAATTAGTTGAACATGAGTTGATAAGCCTTGCCCACCCTCTGCCAGCATCAGTAAGCATGAGTTTCATTCGGGATGACGATACTTAATCAAGTGAGCGATCGCTTAAACTTTTGTTGCGTTTTAGGACTGAAGTTGAACCCAAAGCCGTACTGTAAATCTACATTATTTTTAGATTTGGGTCGTTTAGCGCCTCAAATTGTAAAAAAATGTAAAATGATTTTAAGAACTTTTAGGAAGCTAGCTGCTCACTCCTCTATGCAGACTCAGTTTTTCGCCTCTCAGTCCGTCGTGATTGATGTCCCAGCCCAAACAGTGCCGATTCAGCACTATTTGCGGCAGCCTCAGCGGTTGGTGCATGCGCTCACCGACCCCAGCCGCGTCAAGCTGATTGGGCCCGACTGCTTTCGGCTGACGATGCGCCCACTCAGTTTCATGATGTTGAGTCTTCAGCCGACGGTTGATTTGCAGGTGGAAGTGGCAGCGGATGGTCGAGTTAAATTGCGGTCTGTGGGCTGCGAGATTCGCGGTGTTGAGTACATCAATCAGCGGTTTCAGTTTGACCTGATCGGCTATTTGAACCCCGTTTGTGAGCAGGGGCAAACCCGCTTAGTAGGCCAAGCTGACCTGAAGGTGAAAGTAGACTTGCCGCCTCCGCTTTGGTTTACACCCAAATCACTTCTAGAAACCACAGGTAACGGTCTACTTAAAAGCGTGTTACTAACGGTTAAGCAACGACTAATGCATCAGTTGCTCCTAGATTATTGTGCTTGGGCTAACGAAACAGCTCCCGCTGAACTGCCGCTGTCTCCGGCTTTACCAGCTCACCCGCCGGTTTGAGCCGATCGCCAAGACTGAGAAGCGATCGCCAAGCATGAAAAGAAGTTATCTGATTGTCTCAATCATCCTATTGGGAGTCCTCTGCGCTCTGGGTTTGAAGATTGGCAGCGGTTACGTCACCGGCCAAGATGCCGCTCAGAAGAAAAATTCTGCTCCAGCCAATAGCACAGCAGAGGCGCTCTACCGAGGAGATGCAAAAGCCCAAAAGGCGCTGGCCGATAAAGTGATTGCGGACATCAATCGGGGGATTAATGCTAGTTCGTTCCAAACTGGCAACGCTCAATTTAATGGCGAATGGGCGATAGGCAGTTATCAAATGGCAGTCTTGGGCTTGGGTCAAGTTATCCTAGCCCATCCTCAACTGCGAGATCAGTACGTCCCTCTAATGGAACAAAGTGTTGAAAGGCTACTGACGCCAGAAAATAACCGTTTCGGCACAGAAGCATGGCAGGAAAATGGACTTTCCTCACTGGATTCTGCCAATGGTCATGCTTATTTGGGTTATACAAATCTTGCTCTTTCAATGCTGCGGTTGCACAAACCAGACAATCGATTTAGCCAAATTAATGACCAGTTGACTGAAGCACTGGTGCGTAGGCTGACCAAAGCACCCCACGGCATGATTGAAACTTACCCAAACGAAGCTTACCCAGCCGATCTGGCGGCTGTGATCGGGTCAATTGGCCTCTACGATCGAGCAACGGGTAAAAATCATCAGGCACTTTTAGCAAAGCTGATGCTTCAGTTCCGCCAAAATTTGATTGATCCCAAAACAGGGTTGGTTTTTCAAGCGGTTGATGCTAGTTCAGGCACGCCAGTCGATCAACCCAGATCAAGCGGAACGGCTCTCAGCGCTTATTTTCTCTCCTTTGCTAATCCTGAAGCGGCTAAAGTCATCTTTCGCGGCATTCCAGCAAAGCAAAAAATTAGCCTCTTAGGACTGGTGGGGATTAGAGAATATCCGCAAGGGCAATCAGGTCAGGGAGACATCGATTCTGGCCCGCTGGTGATGGGAGCCTCATCTTCTGCAACTGCCTTCTCTCTTGGTGCAGCCCGTCTGGCTGGCGACAAAAAGTTGTATCGAGATCTCTATCAGACAATTAAATTCTTGGGTAACTCACCGCTTGGAAAAATGAATGGGGTGTCATTAGTCGAAAGTCCGCTGGGTAATGCCATTCTGCTGACGATGCTAACAGCAGGTGACACACCAAACTGAAAGATTCGGTGCAGAACTGCTGCGGCAGCCCAGGATTAGAGTTTCGTTAGAGATATCAGCTAGACTGAAAATTAAGCTCAACGGTCAACCCTATGGTCGCCAATTCTCTCCGCTGGACAACTAGAGATCTTGATGCCATGCCCGACGATGGCGGCTGGAAGCGCTATGAAATTATTGATGGAGAACTGTTTGTGACCCGCGCCCCCCACATTCGTCATCAAGGTGCAGCAGGCAAACTGCATGTTGAACTAGAAATTTGGTCTAGACAGAGCAAACTTGGTCAGCCCTTTCAGACACCAGGCGTGATTTTCACTCCAACGGATGCAGTGATTCCAGATTTGGTTTGGATTAGTCAAGAACGCCTAGCGAATGGTGTTGATTGAGCTAAAGCTGGGTGAGTTTTCAGCGGAGTATAAGGGACAGGTTGAGCTGTATTTAAAGTGGTTATCGAAGTATGAGAAGGAACCGGGGGAGGAGGAACCGATCGCGCTGATTCTCTGTGGTGGCAAGGATGCTGAGTTGGTGGAGTTGATGGATTTGGAGCGGGATAATATTCATGTGGCGGAGTATTGGTTGCAGTTGCCGCCGAAAGATCTGCTGCAAGCGAAGTTGCGGTTGGCGATCGCGCAGGCGCGGTTGGAGTTGCGCGATGGGGATGATGAGTAGGGGCGATCGGGCTAGATTTAGCGGAGATGATTGCCACTGAGCTAGCGGGCTAGTCTTACAAGTCTCCTAAGGGCTGATGATGAACAAAGCTAATCCACCAGAATCGCTGATCGAGATTGCGCAGGCTCCTTTGCTGACGTGGGTTGAGTTAGCGCAAGCTGATGCTCAAAATGGCAAATTGCCCAGCTATGTGCCGCAGTTAGCAACCGTTGATGGCGATCGCTGGGCCGTTCAAATCCAAGCCGTCAACGGAGCAACTTGGGGGGCTGGCGCGACAGATGATATCTTTCCTCTAATGAGTGTGATCAAGCCCCTGCTGCTGCTGTTTTTGCTAGAAACATTAGGGGCAGAACAGGTCTGGCAGCGGGTGGGGCAATTGCCCTCAGATTTGCCCTATAACTCGTTAACCCAACTAGAAGCTGATCAAGGCTGGCCCCGCAACCCGATGCTGAATAGTGGGGCGATCGCGCTAGCTGAACTGATCCCTGGCAGCACGGCGATGGAACGCTGCGATCAACTACAAGCGTGGCTAAATCAGCGATCGAGAGCCAATTTGCAGTTGGATTTAGGCATGTTGGCTTCGGTTGAGTCCGTTGAAAATCCAATTAATCAGGCGATCGCTCAGCGCTTGGCGATGGCTGGTTATCTCCAGTCCCCACAGCTCGCAACTTATAATGCGATTTGCTGTTTGGCTGGCACGGTTAAAGACTTGGCTCGGATTGGCTGCTTGCTGGCCGCAAATTCTGCTTCAATTCAGCAAACTGTGAATCAGATTATGCTGACCTGTGGGCTGTATGAGCAGTCAGCCGCCTTTGCTCAAACCGTGGGCTGGCCAACCAAATCTGGGGTGAGTGGAGGCGTGCTGGCAATTGTGCCGGGTGAAGCAGCGATCGGGCTTTACAGCCCCAAACTAGATGCCACAGGCAACTCGATTGTGAGTTTATTTCTGTTAGAGCAACTGGCTAAATTTCACCGCAGCTTGGATTCTAAGGACTATAAATAACCCTTCAACCAGTCCAGCGCTGCCTCTACTGTTTCAACTTTGGTGATCTCAGGTACGGCTGGACGCTGCACCATCACGACTGGCAGTTCTAGTTCTCTGGCGGCGATGATTTTGGCATAGGTGGCGGTTCCACCGCTGTTTTTACTCACAATCGCGGCAATCTTATGCTGCAAAAGCAAACCCCGCTCGTGATCTAGCCGGAACGGCCCGCGCTCTAGTAACAATTTTCCTTGGGGAATTGGAGTTTCTGGCAGCGGTGGGTCAATCATTCGCATCAGAAACCAAATCTCTGGCAAAGCGGCGTAAGCTGCTAGTTCTTGCCGACCAATCGTTAAAAATACTCGCTGCGCTAATCCAGGCAGCCGGGCCGCCGCTTCAGGATGACTAGCCACTTCCAGCCAGCGATCGCCGCTTGTTTTTGACCAAGCTGGGCGCACTAGGAGCAAATGGGGAATCCCAACCTCTGCTGCTGCCGTTGCCCCATGCCAAGAAATTTGGGCTGCAAACGGATGAGTCGCATCAATTAATAAATCAATTTGGCGATCGCGCAGGTAATTAGCTAAGCCTGCCGCACCGCCAAACCCACCGACTCTTGAGGCATTTGCGCTTGGGTTTTGGGTTCGCCCCGCGATCGAAGTAATTACTTCTAGTGCTGGCAGTTGAGCGACTTGGGTGGCCAAGGCGATCGCATCACCCGTGCCTCCCAGAATTAGCACTCGCTTGAGTCTTGGCGGTGTCACAGTTTAAACGCTAAGGCAAAGAGGATGGCGGCGATCGCCCCCAGTAGGGTATTAATTCCATTCACCACTTCGTTAGTGAGCCAACTCAAACGAGACTGGAGAGTTGCCCCAATCAGGCTTTCTAAGTTTGTGGCGATAAATGCTGCCAGGACGCACCAGCCAATCCCCCAAAGCGAAATTAGCCCAACTCCCCAACCAACCAGGGCGATCGCTAAGGAACCGACGACTCCAGCCAGGGTGCCTTCTAAGCTGATCGCGCCTTCCGTGCCACGGGGCACAGGTTGGAGGGTGGTAATTAAAAAGGTGCGCTGACCGTAGGCTTTGCCCACTTCACTGGCGCAGGTGTCAGAAAGCTTGGTACTCAGACTGGCCACATATCCCAACAGCAAGAATTCTCGGTAGGCCGGTGGAGCAACTAGCGTCGCCAAAGCGCAGAGGGTGCCAGTCAAAGCTGACCCCCAAACATTTTCTGGCCCCCGTGCCCCTGATCGTTTTTCGGCAATCCCGGCTGCTTCTTTTTGAGCCAGCCCAATCTGCGTTGCGCCGGAGCCAACCAAAAAGTAAAACATAACCACGGCATAGCCCTGCCAGCCCAAAATGCCCCAAATCAGTACCCCCAAAACCCAGGCATGAAACAATCCAGCCGGAGTCAATAGCTTTTTGGGCGCTAAGACAGCGACGATCGCTAGCCCGCTGTTGAGCAACAGGGCGATCGCCCACGGAACTAACCAGCCCAGTTCTGATCCGAACAACCCATCTTGCAAGTTCATTGCTCCATTCAATCAATTAGTTTTTTAAGCATCTTTCATTTTTAGCTATTAGACGGGAAGCCCCGCGCTCTCCCGAAGGGAAGCGTCTTTCCTGAGAGACGCGGCGGTGAAGAGTCCAACCCCCAAAAGATTTTGACCAACGCTCAAAGAATTGAGCGGGGTTGGTGATGAAGCGCCAAAAGTGTAAGATTGAGCTATTGGTGTAGCCGCCATCTAAGATGCTTGTAACCATCAGAACCAACATAGCTTAGGAATGACTAGTCGGACTGCTTTCGAGTATGTCTGCATTTGTCTTTAAGGCTCTGCGGTGGGATGTCACGCGGAGGATAAACAAAGCACAGGGAGGCCACGAGAATACTCAGCCGATGAACTGTGTAGCCAGGAACTCAGAAGCCCAAATTGCCAGAGGATCTGGCAATTGCTGTAATCTTTGATTTGGCGTCGGGCGGGCCAGAAACCAGGATATGTCACCCAACCAAAGACTTGCTTAGCCGTCAGAATCAGCGGCAATCATTGGCGCTAAATTGCTCAATCTGTTTGCTTTCAGTCTATAGCAATCCGCTCTAGATCAGGTTCTAGCCACTTTTTTAGCAACCAGTGCTAGAGTTTTTACATATGTTCACCACCTCCGACCCTAAATCCGATGGAAGTTACTCATTTGTTGAGTCAAGAACAAGTTGTCATTCCAACAACCCAAAAGCCTTTTCTGAAGACGACGTTAGATCAAGTTGTAGGATGTCTAAAGTATTCAGGGAAAGCAAAGAGTTTAGATGAGATGGAAGACGCAATTCGTCAAGGCGTAACGAAGCAAAGTCAAATTGACTCCAGACACAAAAGTTGAATCGCATCCATTTGTTGCTGATTTTCGTAAAGCAACTGGGAGATTGCTAGCTGCTGCTTCAGTAATTCACTGTGCTGAGATTTGAGCCTATTGAGTTGCTCGTTTAGTTGTTGATGTGAACTCGGTTGAGACGGCAATATTTCTTGAAATTCAGACTTAAAATGTTGCGGCTGGAGCGGTTCAAGAGCATCGATTGTGGCTTCAGCATTAATAATTTGGCGGTTTAGTTGGTCGATCTCAGACTGGAGCCGATTGGCTTCTATTTGAAATTGCTGATACTTTTCGACAGCTCTGGTTTCAAGGTCTGGGCGGCAACGCTCTTGGGCAAGAATAATTCTGGACGCCCATTTATCAACCTCTGCTTGAACAACAGACAACCTTGAAAACTTGGCAGCCTTGTTGAGCGAAGCTTTCTTAATGACATAGAGGGGATATTGCTTGGACATAACCACAAATTAAATATGAGAGTTTCTTGCCTGTCAGCAAGAGATTTAATTTGAATATGCCCAACTGAAGATATAAATCTCACTTTCTGGAAAATCGACAATCAAACCCCAAAGAAGCCACATTAAAGTTCAAGGATGCACTAGGCTTTGCCATCTGAATGATTGACGTAGTAGTCACGGGTGCCTTTGGCAGCGATCGCTTCACCCAGTCGAGTTAGGGCTTGCACGTAGGCGGCGGTGCGGAGGGAAATTGCTTTTTGAGAGGCGATCGCTAAAATAGCTTCGGTTTCGGCCAGCATGCTGGTTTGGAGGCGCTGGTTGACTTCAGCAAGGCTCCAGTACAGCCCGCTTCGATTTTGTACCCATTCAAAATAGCTGACCGTAACGCCGCCAGCGTTGACCAAAATATCGGGAAAGACCTGAATCCCTTTTTTAGCCAGAATCTCATCGGCGGCTGAGGTAATTGGCCCATTCGCCACTTCAAAAATATACTTTGCCCGCACCTGATCAGCGTTTTCGGCCGTAATTTGGTTTTCTAAAGCGGCTGGCACTAAAACATCTACATCTAGGGTCAACAGTTCGGGATTACTGATCGCTTGGTGCTCAACAATGCTGCAAACGCTCCCCTGGCAGTACACTGCCTGCACACTCCGGCTGGCTTCCTTGTATTGTCGAACACTGGGAATATCCAACCCAATCGGCGCATAAATGCCGCCTTGGGAGTCACTGACGGCGACAATTCTATAGCCTGCCTCAAATAGCAGCCCCGCCAAGACTGCGCCCGCATTGCCAAAGCCCTGAATTGCGACCGTGGTTTCGGCAGCAACGCGGCCAAGCTTGGGCAACGTGGCATTGATCACCGAAAAAGCGCCCATCGCAGTCGCGGTGTCTCGCCCCAGACTGCCCCCAAGGGCGATCGGTTTGCCGGTGACAACGCCGCGGCAAATTTGACGACGAATCAGACTGTACTGATCCATCATCCAGCCCATCATCATCGGATTGGTGTAGACATCCGGGGCGGGAATATCAATATCGGGGCCAATAAAATCAGCGATCGCATCAATATAGCCCCGGCTCAGTCGCTCTAGCTCCATACGAGATAAAGCCTTTGGGTCTACAGTTACGCCGCCTTTGGCCCCACCAAAGGGCAAGTTGAGCAGCGCGCACTTAAACGTCATCCAGAAGGCCAGGGATTTGACTTCATCCAGGGAGACATCGGGGTGGTAGCGCACACCGCCCTTACCGGGCCCGCGCGTGTGGTCATAGATCACCCGATAGCCCTGAAACACTTTCAGCGTTCCATTGTCCATTCGCACCGGAATCGATACCTGCAAGCAGGTTTTAGGCGATTGCAGAGAGGCGATCGCATCTTCAGACAGGTTGGCGTGGGCGATCGCCTGCTGCAAGCGCTGACGGGCATCGTTAAACAGTTCCGGCATAAAACTTTTAGGAGATAGAGTTCAAATCGCGATCGTTGAGGCGCTCGGTTGCACCCCCTCAAAAATGATCACAAATTTAGGGCAATCAATTTCCACTTTTTAAGATTGATTGCTGAAAGTTTGGCGTGCAGCGGTTCAATTCTGAGCCGGATTAGGGGCTAGACCACCCATAAATCATAGAATCGAGCTACTGTTTAACTAAATTGCCCTAAAAAATTGACAGAGTTCAAAGATTTAGGCAAAGATCATAAAAGTCACAATTCTTTAAGGTCTTACCCATGTCCCTTGAGTTCCTATCGCCAGAAACGATTCAGGAAATTGCCAAACAGTATGGTTACTGGACGGTTTTTTTAGGGATCATGCTGGAAAATGCTGGCATTCCGCTGCCAGGGGAAACCATTATTATTGTCAACAGCTTTTTGGCCGGTAGCGGTGAGATGAGCTACTGGTGGGTACTGGCTTGCGCGATCGCTGGGGCAATTTTAGGCGACAACTTTGGCTACTGGCTTGGCTTTTATGGCGGTTGGCCATTACTGCTGCGGCTGGGACGTCTGTTCAAAATTACAGAAGAAAAGCTGGTCGATATTCGGAATCGTTTTAGCCACAACGCTGCTAGAGCCGTCTTCTTGGGTCGGTTTGTTGCTCTGCTGCGAATTTTTGCTGGCCCAATGGCGGGGATGGCCCAAATGCCTTATCCGCAGTTTTTATTGGCTAACGCGGCCGGAGCAGTTGTTTGGGCGGGTGTGACAGTCACGATTGCCTTCTTTGCTGGAAAAGTGATTCCGTTAGCGCAAGTAATTACCTTGATGGGGCAATTTGGCATCGTCGTGGTGTTAGCGATCGTGCTTTTCTTTGCCGTCCCCCCCTTACTGGAATACCTCAAACACCGCCGCTCAATGCTCAAAGATCAAAAAAGCTGATCGAGGGAGCGGACATTATCCCGCAATATTCATGATCAGGACATGGCGTGAATTGCAGCTAGGGCAGCAGGAGCTGCCAAATTGCTTGGCGGTTGGAGATCCAGATCTTCCTCTCGCCGAAAAGCATCAACTTGAATTGCATCAGTGCTTGCCAATTCAGCAGCGTGCAGCAACTCAAGGTCTGGTTTTGAAATAATTCCGGCTACCAAGGCCGCTTCGACCAGTTGCTCAGGCTTGCCCGCTGGCAGTTGTCCGGCTCGGCTGGCGGACTTGATTTTTTTGCGGATCGCTTCGGCTTGATCACAGAGACGACAAGCTTGTTCTAGCCGCCCCAGCGCTTGATCAGGATCAGTAGGAATGTAGATACCCGCCGTGAGACGATCGCGATCGCTACCCGGCGTTTGCAGGCGGCGGGCAATTTGGCTACCCACGTGATCCGCAGGCAGGCTGCCAATTGGATTGAGTCGCCACCAGCCGAGGAGGGGAAGGCGGGCGATCGCGGGTAGAGGCAAATTGCTCAAAATGCCCTCAAACCCCTGTTGAATTTGGGACAGGCTATATTGCACCCCCCAGTGGACAAAAGCCAGATCCTCAGGGTTACGCCCTTCTGCCTCAAAGCGGCGCAGCGTTGCTGTGGCCAGATACAGCCAAGAAAGAATGTCGGCTAGCCGTCCGGTTAACTTTTCGTGGCGTTTTAACGTGCCGCCAAATCCAATCAGCACCAGATCCGTCAAGAGGGCAAAGCTAGACGCCGCCCAGGCCAGTTTCTGGTAGTAGCGAGCCGTTGCCCCGGAGACAGGCGCTAGAGCCAGATAGCCCCGCGAAAGACTAAGTAACACAGTCCGGAAGCCATTCCGAATTGTAAACCCGATGTGTTGCCACAGGAGTTGATCAAAAGCAGTAACATCTTTGGTTTGCAGGGCCGAGACTTCGGCATAGAGATAGGGATGAGCGCGGATTACACCCTGCGCAAAAATCATCATTGTCCGGGTGAGAATGTTAGAGCCTTCGACCGTAATGGGAATTGGCATCGCCGTGTAAAGATTGGCCAGCAAGTTGCGCGGCCCACGACAAATCCCGGCTCCACCCAGGATATCCATGCCGTCATTGACGATTTTGCGAGCCAACTCGGTGAACTGATATTTGGCGATCGCCGACACCACCGCTGGCTTTTCCCCCTGATCCACTGCGCCACAGGTATAAATGCGAGCCGCTTCCATTAAATAGGTTAGGCCGCCAATCCGAGCTAGGGGTTCTTCAATTCCTTCAAACCGCCCAATCGGTAGCCCAAATTGCCGTCTGACCGTGACATAGTCGCCAGTGACTCGGGCCACGAATTTTGCCACCCCTGTAGAGCTAGCCGGAAAGCTAATTCCGCGCCCGGCCGCCAGAGACTGCATCAGCATCTTCCAGCCCTGCCCCGCCTGTTCAATCCCACCGATGATTTGCGCCGCCGGAATCACGACATCTTGCCCAGCGATCGGGGAATTGTAGAACGGTACGCCCATCGGGTCATGGCGTTGGTCAATCTTCACCCCCGGTGTATCCGCTGGAATCAGGGCACAGGTAATTCCAGGTTCTTTGCCCTTGCCCAGCAAATTGTCTGGATCAGAAAGCTGGAAGGCCAGCCCAATCAGGGTGGCGATCGTGCCTAAAGTAATGTAGCGCTTACAGAAGTTCAAGCGCAAATAGAGCTGACCATCTTCCCCCCGAAAAACCGTGCCTTGGGCCGTAATGCTGGCCGCATCCGACCCTGCCAGTGGTTCTGTTAAAGCAAAGCAGGGAATCGCCTCGCCTCGCGCCAGTCGGGGCAGATACTCGTCTTTCTGAGCGGCTGTGCCGTAGTTGAGCAGCAGTTTAGCTGGCCCCAGCGAATTCGTCACCCCCACCGTTGCCGTGTAGATAAACGAGCGAGAGGCTAACTTCGCCATCACGGTGCTATAGGCCAAATGCGAAAACCCCAATCCGCCGTACTCTAGCGGAATCATCATGCCCAGGAATCGTGCTTGCTTCAAATAGCCCCAAACCTGGGCTGGCAGATCCTTCTGGCTATAAATTTCCCAATCTGTAGCCATTGAGCAGACCTGCTCAACCGGCCCATCTAGAAAGGCTTGCAGCTCCGGTGTGACTTCAGGATAAGGTTCACTGATCAGCCGCTGGAAATTGGGTTTGCCGGCAAAGAACTCCTGCTCCACCCAAACCGTCCCTGCTGCGATCGCGGCTTGTTCCGTCTCCGAAATCGTCGGCAATAGCTTCAGCGCAGTCATTCCCCGCATAATCGGCAGTGTAAAAATCACCTGTCGCAGCAGCGGAATGTTCAAAACCACCGCTACTGTTCCCAGAAATATCCAGCTCCAAATCGGAGCGTGAAATACCGCCAAGACAGCCGCAAAATAAAGTGACCACAGCCAAAGCGGTACGCTAATGTAGCCCAGGAGTAACAGCACCAAGAGCAAAGCAATCAGTAAGTAAAGCATGATATTCCTGCCTTTAAACCCTTAAATTCTCAATCACCCCCGCCGCTCCCATCCCACCGCCGACGCACATGGTAATCAAGCCATAGTGAATGCCGCGCCGTTGCATTTCGTGCAGCAGGGTGGCGGTCAGTTTAGCGCCAGTGCAGCCCAAAGGATGACCCAGGGCGATCGCGCCGCCATTGACATTGATGATTTCTTCGTTTAAGCCCAGTTTGCGAATTACGGCTAGGGATTGGGCGGCAAAAGCTTCGTTGAGTTCGATTAGGCCGATGTCAGCCAGAGTAAGACCGACTTGATGCAGCACTTTTGGCACAGCTTCGACTGGGCCAATCCCCATAATTTCGGGTGCTACACCGGCAACAGCGAATCCCAGCAATCGCCCTAGTGGTTGAATGCCCAACTCTCTGAGCTTGCCTCCGCTAATCAAGATCGCTGCGGCTGCTCCATCCGACATTTGCGAGGAGTTACCGGCTGTCACGCTGCCGCCGAGCCGGAAGACTGCCGGTAGCTTGGCGAGGGCTTCTAGACTGGTATCCACTCGCGGGCCTTGATCAACTTGGAATACTTTATCTACGGTTTGGAGTTGACCGTCAACATAGAGAGTTTGATGGATTGGCACCGGAATGATTTCTTCGTCAAAGCGTCCGGCTTCGCTGGCCGCGATCGCTCGCTGGTGCGATCGCAACGCAAAGGCATCCTGATCGGCACGGGAAATCTGATAGTGGTCAGCCACGTTCTCTGCCGTCAAGCCCATTGTGCAGTAGACCTGGGGAGCTTCAGCCACTAACTCTGGATTCGGAGCTAGCAGGTGTCCGCCCATCGGAATTAGGCTCATTGATTCCGCCCCACCAGCAATCATTATCTCCGCTTGCCCACTCACGATCGCTTGATGGGCGATGGCGATCGCCTGCAACCCAGAGGCGCAGAAACGATTCACCGTTGCCCCGGCCACAGAATTGGGCAGTCCGGCCCGTTGGGCGATTACCCGTCCCAAATTGAAGCCCTGCTCAGCTTCTGGAAAAGCACAGCCAAAAATAACATCATCAATCTGGGCTGGCTCCAGCACTGCTACTTTCTGGAGAGCGGCTTGAACCGCGATCGCCCCTAAATCATCAGGACGGATGTGGCGCAGCGTACCCCGTGGTGCTTTTCCGACAGCAGTTCTGACGCTACTAATGATATAGGCAGTTGGTGTAGTCATAGTATGCACCTCAATTCCTCAGTGGTTTCTTAGTTCTGAGCATGTGTGCGATTCGGTCTTGGGTTTTTGATTGACTCAATAACGGGATAAATCTTTCCCGCTCTAGTTGCAGTAGGTAGGTTTCTGAAACGAGGGCGGGAGCAGATAAGTCTCCACCCGTCATCACGTAGGCGAGATGGTTGGCCAGGATGCGATCGTAGTCGCTGGCAAAACCGCCCTGCTGGAAGATATAGGCAGCGTGTTCTAGGATGGCTCGTCCAGGATGACCCAAAACTGTAATCGCGTTATTGTCCGGTGGCGGGGTGTAGCCTTCCCGATCTAGGCGCAGCACTTCTTGTTTAGCCACGAAGAGGCGGCGATCGCCATTCATGACAATTTGAGTTGTGGGGGGTAAGTAGCCCCAGTCTTGAGCTTGCTGGGCACTGCTGGAGACTTTGGCCATGGCGATGGTTTCAAAGGCCCGCTGGAGGAAGGGCTGAATGTCGCCAACGGCTTCACTGGCAGCCCGTTCGACGGCCCGGCTGACCATCCGCATGATGCCGCCAGCACCGGGAATTAGCCCAACGCTCAATTCCACCAAGCCAATGTAGGTTTCGGCGGCGGCCACGACTTGTGGGCAGGCCATTACTAGTTCGGTGCCGCCGCCCAGCACTCGTCCCTGAATTGCCGCCACAATTGGGCGGGGCGCATAGTGAATTCGTTGCAGCAGGGATTGGAATTGGTCGATTAAATTAGCGATCGCCGTCAAATTGCCTGACTGGGCCAAGCCGGCCATTTCGGCGAGATTGGCTCCGCCAGAAAAGTTAGCGCTGTCATTCCCAATCACCAGCCCCCGGAATTCGCCGCTCTCAACTCGCGACAGCACTTCGGCTAATCCTTCCACCACCTTGAGGCTGAGGGTATTGCCTTTGGATCGAAACTCATAAAGAGCCACGCCTTGACCAATATCCAGTAAAGCTGCTTCTGAGTTTTGCCACAGCGTATGGTTCAGGTCGGCTTTGATCTGACTGAGGTGAATTTCGTCAGTCGGGGTAGCTAACAAGATTGGCCCCGGCTGAGAAAGCACAACCCCAGACGTAAAACAGGCTTCAGCCGGACAAGTCTCTTGAGCTGCCTGCGGGTGCTGGGCGATCGCGGCTTGATAAAAGCCTGTTGCTCCTTCAAATCGCAGCTTCGTTACCCAAGCCGGAACGATGATACCGCTGGTTTCCATATCGGCTAGCACTTGCTCAAAGCCGAGGCTGTCCCAGAGTTCAAACGGGCCAACTTCCCAGCCAAACCCCCAGCGAATGGCGCGATCGATTTCGGCCAAATCATCGGTAACTTCAGGAATGCGACGGGCGCAGTAGCCTAATAGCGATAGAGTTGATTCCCGGAAAAAGCTGCCAGCCCGTCCGCGATCGCGGTAAAGGGCTGGCAAACGCTGCTTTAAATCAGCAATTTTAGCGATCGACTCAATCTCACCCAGATCAAGCGGTTTGGCTGGTTCGTACGCCAGGGTTTGGGGATTTAGAGATAGAATCTGACCACCCTGCTTGCGATAAAAGCCCTGCCCAACTTTAGCCCCCAGTCTGCCCTGAGCAACCAACTGCTTCAGCAGTTCAGGCACCTGGAACATCTGCCGACTTTCGTCTTCGGGAATGGCTGGATAGAGATGTTCGGTGACGGCAACCAGCGTATCTAGCCCGACCAGATCGGCGGTGCGGAAAGTGGCTGATTTCGGCCGCCCCACCAGCGGGCCGGTTAGGGTATCAATTTCTTCAATCCTATATCCGGCATCGGTTACGCCCCGTAGCCCCAGTAAGGTTGCATACAAGCCGATTCGATTGGCAATGAAATTCGGGGTATCTTTGGCAACCACAATTCCTTTGCCCAAATGCAGGCGGGCAAACCATTGCAGCCGCTCCAGAACTAGCGGATCGGTATCTGGAGTAGGAATCAGTTCTAGGAGCTTTAAGTAGCGAGGTGGATTGAAGAAGTGGGTGCCTAAAAACCGCTGCCGAAAGGAGTCAGAGCACCCTCTAGAGATCGCCTGAATTGACAAACCGCTGGTGTTAGTAGAAACGATCGCATCGGGGCCAACCACGACTTCCAGGCGGGACATCAGCGCTTGCTTGGTCGGTAAATCTTCGACTACTGCTTCAATCACCCAGTCCACCTCTTTGAGGCGGTCAAAGTGCTGCTCGAAGTTACCCAGCGTCACCCGACGCGCTGTTTTCTCAGTAAAAAAGATTGGCGGCGAGAGTTTGAGCGCTGCGTTAAAGGCTGTTTCAACCAGATCATTTTTGTTGCCAACAGGAGCTGGCAAATCTAACAGATGGACTGATAAACCAGCATTCGCTAAATGGGCGGCAATTTGGCTACCCATCACCCCGGCACCAAGGACGGCGGCGGTTCTGAATGGTTTAAACATGATGCTAACTCCCTTGGGTTAGGTCGTAAATCGGGGACTGAGCGACTGAGCAGAGAGTGGACAGGGCGGGCTTGGTGTGATCGGACAAGTGATATCAGTCAGATCAAACTCCGCCAGATCGGTAGGGGTCTGGATAATCGGTTTGGATCGGCTCTTGCTGTCAACTTCCCCATACAAAGCCGCAATTTCTGCCCGGAATCGCTGGTTGACTTGGCAGCGATCGATCTGACCTTGAGCAGTCAACAGTTGATTCGCCACCGTCAACTCGGCATTAATTAACCGGAACCGTTTCAAAATCGCCCAGTAGGGCGAATGACAATTGGCGGCATCGACTAGCCCCTGATACCACTCGATAACGCAAGGATGCTGAAGCAACCCTTCTGCGTCGAGGTTTAGCCCAATTTGGCGGCACCGATTGCGCAGGGCAGGCAAATCAGGAAAAATCAAAGCCGCACAGAATTTGCGCTCTGCCCCAATCACAACTACTTGGTTGACTAAAGGCGACAGTTGCAGCCGGGCTTCTAGCGGTCGGGGGGCAATATATTTTCCAGTCGAGAGTTTGAACAGGGCTTTCTTGAGTCCAGTCAGGGTCAGCCGACCGTCTGGGGTGATTTTGCCTAAATCTCCGGTCTGCCACCAGCCTGCTGGATCAACTGCCGCCTCGGTTGCGGCTGGGTTTTTGTAGTAGCCGGCTGTGATATACGGGCCGCGCAGCAGAATTTCTCCATCCGCCGCGATCGCCACTTCCATCCCCGGAATTGCCGTGCCAACACTGCCAGCCTGATTACTGCTGGGGCGATTAAAGCAAACCACCCCACTGGCTTGCGTCAAGCCATAGCCCTGTAAAATTGGCACTCCGGCCGCCGCGAAAACATTCGCTAGCTCTGTTTTTAAGCCTGCGCCACCGCTCAGCAAGTACTTCAGCCGTCCGCCAAACAGCGATCGCCATCGCCGCAGTACTAAGCGATCCGCCAGCTTGAGCAGAAGTGGATCAATGCCGCTGGCGGGCTGTCCCAATTGATAGCGCTGGGCGACGCTGACTGCCCAGTTAAAGATCAGCCGCACCCAATTTGGCTTTAGTTTGCTGCCTCGCTCTAAAATCTGGCTGTAGATTTTCTCTAATAGCAGCGGCACGGTAGCCAAAATCGTCGGCTGAACGGACTGGAGATGCCGCAGGACTCGATTTGGATCAGAAAAATAAATACTGTGCCCATAGTAGGTATGGCTATACAGCAGAAGGCGAGCAAACACGTGGGTGAAGGGCAAAAAAGCCAAGACGACTTCCACCGCCCCCCAGCCCAAATCTGGGATTTCGGCAAAGGTGGCTAGGGCATTGCCTGCCAGATTGGCATGGCTCAGCATCACCCCCTGAAGCTGACCGTTGGTATCTGGAATATAAATAATCGTCGCTAGGTCTTGGGGGCTGAGGGCAGCCCGGAGCGCTTGCAGCTTGCTGCTAGAAATCTCCGCTTCTCCGTTAGCTTGCAGTTCCGCCAAGGAAAAGACCTGGAGGCGATCGGGCAGGCAAATTTGGGTTTTTGGATCAGCCGCCTGGGAACACAGATGCAGATTGAGTCCAACCGCTACCGGATCTAATCCTAGTTTGTTGGCCAACTGGCTCGGATCAAACTGCTCTGCCTGCGATTGCGATCGCAACTGCGGCCAAT
Source organism: Aphanocapsa sp. GSE-SYN-MK-11-07L (assembly GCA_019359715.1). Taxonomy (GTDB): domain Bacteria; phylum Cyanobacteriota; class Cyanobacteriia; order Thermosynechococcales; family Thermosynechococcaceae; genus JAHHGS01. Next base: position 40,612 of record JAHHGS010000086.1, read on the forward strand.
CCTCTGGCACCTGAGCGATCACAATCTGCTGCAACTCTGGCAGTTCTGATAGATAAGGCACAACTTGCTCCAACAAATCCAGGTTGCTGAGGATGAGGGCTTTTGCTTCGCTGTGCTGGAGCACGAAGACAATATTTTCCAACGTCTGGGTGAGGTCAATCGGTACATCGACTAACTGCGCTAACAAACAGCTTTGATCTGCGATCGCAAAGTTCAAATCAGAGTGCATCAAAAATGCAACCCGATCGCCCTTGGTCAACCCCAAATTCAGCAGTCCTAAGGCCGCCGCTTCCACCTGCTGGCGAACCGCTTGATTCGAGAGGGCTTGCCAGCCAGTTTCTGTCCACTGATTAAAGGCGCTGGCGTTGGGAGCGCGATTACAAGCAGCATCCAGCAATGCGGGCAGAGTTTTTCCGAATCCAATGCTTGGTGAATTCTCCAATCCACAGGCGGTGAAAGGTTGACATCGCTCTGCCCCTTCTAAATGCCGATCTAACCAAACGTCTACATCCGTGAACATTCGGTGGTAGTCCAGATCAATGTAGAGGTCGTGATAGGAGCCAGGATATTCCCGGTGTTCTTTATCTGGAAACAGCACGTGCTGAAAAAACGCCCGGCTTCCCTCCGGGGCAGTCACGCGATCGCCGCTCCCATGCATAATCAGCAGCGGAATTTGCAGATCGGCCGCATGATCATTAATCCAATTCACCGTCGCAAAAAACTCAGTTACCAGCCGCGCACTGCCATACTCATGTCGCAGCGGGTCTTGCAGATAAGCAGCGAGGGCGATTGGATCACGGGAAGCCAAATTTTTAGCCAGCCCAGACCTCAAGCTAAACCGAGGCATCAGCTTTGATAGCCATTTGCCCAGCTTTAGTTTGTAAGCCGGAACGCTAATTTTGCCCAAGGCCGGAGCCGTTACAATCAACCCCTGAATCTGCTTCGGCGATCGCAGCCCATAATCGAGCACAATCGTTCCGCCCAAACTGTGCCCCCAAAGAATAATCGGACAGCCCGATCGCTGGGCCCGAATCTGCTGCAAAAAAGCCGCTAAATCTGCCCGAAACTCCAGCCAACGGTTGATATGTCCCCGCTGCCCTGACGATCGCCCATGCCCGCGCAAATCCAAAGCATAAACCTCATAGCCTTGCGGCACCAGATACTCAACCACATTCTGAAACACACCACTGTGTCCACCCAGTCCGTGCACCAAAACCACGATCGCCTGGCTAGATGATTCTGGATGCCAACTCTGGAAATAGAGATGGCAATCTCCAAAGCCTTTAAATGTGCCTTCGAGGTGTTTCATTGTGATTTGTCCTCAAATCAGGCAAAAGGAGAGAAGAAGGCAGAAGTGATAAGGCAGAAGGCAGAAGGTTTTGGAGCAAATCCCATGACCAGATTCACAGCGCTTCCTGCGGGATGTAGTTCTTCTGGAGCAGCACAGCTCCGACAACTCGCCTCTGACTTGATCAGAATCGAAAAAATGATATCGCCATCCCCCTTAATTCTGGGGATTTTTAAATTCCCTACTGCCTTCCCTAGCGGCAAAAAGGTCGAAGCTTTGATTTCATTCAGAACAATATTTGTCCGTCTACTTTCTTAGATAAACCCAATAGCAGGCGGTCTCAATCCTCTAACTGAAGAACTGATGCGGACTACTTGTCCATTGATTTCACCTCAAGAAGCCGCTTCTGAGACAATCAAGATTCCCAAGAGGCGCTAACTGTTAATCTACGATTAACTATATTTTAAAGGTTTTAACCTGATACCAGGACTTCTTGTTTAAAATTTAACTTGATCAACTGTTCTAAGTTATTTAAATCCGCTCTAGCTCCAGATTGATGAAATTTTTAGAATGACCCGAACGCAAAGCACCATCGTTATGGGACAGCGATCGGGTTTGAGCATTAAGTATCCTGAATTGCAGTTAGGATTGAAATAGCCTAACGGCTTTAAATCGTTTGGCTAGTTTGCTCTGAGGAATTTTCTGGCATTAGAATGATCGAATTTTCCCAGAATGACTGATCCTGAAACTGCAATTCACGGATGATGATGCGTAAACTCTATTTCTTAGTCCCCGGTACGACAGGACAATTTGGTGGGGGTGGATTGTGGGCTGAGTTAAAAACGGTTGAACTGGCTCGAAAAATCTGCCCGGTCGAAATTGTTACCTATCGTCAGCGGGAAGCGGAGTATTTATTTCTCCAGGATTGTTTGCAGCAGCCTGATTTGGATCAGGTGATTTTTGTGATTAGCTGGGGATTTGACGTTGCTGCCTTAGCTCGCACCCTTAAGCCCTACAACGTGGTATATCATGCCCACAGCGCCGGATACTCGTTTAGCTTGCCGGCCGACATGCCAATTATTACGGTCAGCCGCAACACAATGGGCTATTGGGGGCAGAAGTCGCCTAATTCGTTAATTTATTATTTACCTAATCAAATCTCCGATCAATTTTACAATCAAGGACTGAAGCGTGATATCGATGTTTTAGTCCAAGCCCGCAAGTCTTCTCAGTATTTACTCCAAACGCTAGTGCCTGCTTTGCAACAGCAGTGTCAGGTTGAAGTTGTGGATTACTACGTTGAGGATTTAGCCGCCCTGTTTAATCGATCGCGGATTTATCTCTACGATTCAGCCGAGTATTGGGCAGTCAGCGGCGTGACGGAAGGGTTTGGGCTGCCACCCTTAGAAGCGCTGGCCTGTGGTTGTCAAGTTTTTTCTAGCCTCAATCATGGCTTAGCAGATTATCTCGATCCGGGGGTGAATTGCTATAAAATTGCTGGTTTCTCTGTGGAGTATGATCGGCAACGAATCTTGCAGGTGCTGCGATCGCCTAATCCAATCGCGCTGCCAGCTACTTTCTTAGATGACTATCGGGCCGCCAATATTCTCAGCAAGCTGCAAATGATCTTGACTGAAATCAATCAATTCTTTGATTGCAAACCGGCAGCAATGCAGGCGATCGCCGGGCTGACGCCGGCTCGAATTGCTCAACTCCGGCTTCAGAAAGTGATCAATAAACTACGCAAAAAATTGAAATTTTAAGGAGAGTACAAAATGAAATTTTTAGTGGTTAAGCATGTGATTGTAGAAGGATTGGGCATCTTAGAGCAATTTTGCCACCAAGCTGGAGTCACCGTTGATACCGTTGAGTTAGAAAAAGGCGATAAATTTCCGAATTTAGAGGGCTATGCTGCTCTCTGGGTGATGGGTGGGCCGATGAATGTGGGAGATATTGAGGCCTATCCTTGGCTAGTTGAAGAAAAAGCCCTGATCCGTCACGCCGTCAGCGATCGCAATTTGCCCTACATGGGGGTTTGCCTGGGGGCGCAACTGCTGGCTGATGCCCTAGATGGAGCCGTGGGTTTTATGCCTGCGCCTGAAGTGGGAGTGCTCCCGATTACCCTGACGCAAGCAGGCTGTAATCACCCCCTGATGCTGGGTCTGCCCCACACCTGAGGAGTTCGGGAGCTTGGTAGCCCTGTGACTTTAGTCCGGGGCGGAAAAGCGACGCGGGGTCTTTAGACCCCTTAATATTTACCAGTGATGTGGGTCTTCAATATATTTTTGAAGGGTTTGAGCGCTAACGCTACCTGCTGTGCTAAAAAAATAGCTGTTAGTCCATAGACTAGGGAGTCTCTTAAGTTCAGGGAACTCTTCTCTTAAAAGCTTAGAGCTTCTGCCCTTAAAGGATTTTATCACTAAGTGAATTTGGTCAGTTGGAGGGATCTCGACAAACAAATGAACATGATCAGGCGCTATCTCACAGGCTCGAATAATCCATTTCTTCTCGGTTGCTAGCACTGCCCAGATTTCATAGAGTCTATTCCTGATTTCTCCTTTCAGGACTGGCCTGCGACGCTTAGGGATGAAGACGTAGTGGACAATTGCCAGCCCTACTGAGTGGTTGTAATGCTGATACTCAAAACTCTGCTTCCTCATAAAATCTCGATAACTTTCAACCAGCATGTTGCTATCTCTTATTTTACTGTGCATACTGTTGATAGTCATCTATTTATCGACAAAAATATGTATGGCTGTCAACAAATCCTAATTCATCAAAGCAAGGAATATCAAGCCATTCTTGAATATCTTTGCTCTGAGTCTAATAAGGTCTATAACTGTTCTCTGTACTATGCTCGTCAAGTCTTTTTCAAGACGGGCAAGCTCACGAATCGAGCGGCCATCTGTGACGAGATGGCAAGGTCTAAGAACCGTCACTACAGGGCGATCTATGTCTCTGCTGCTCAGCAGTCCTGCAATGCAGTTGCGGAAGCACTAAAAGGGTACCGTAAGCTGATGAAGTTATGGGGGCGTGGAGAACTGCCGAACAAGCCGGAACTGCCCAACTACCGCAAGTCAGGACTGTTTACGGTTTCATACCCTAAGCGCTGGCTGAAAATGACTGAGCAGGGGATCAGGATTCCGCTTGGCACTCTGGTCAAGGCGTGGTTTGGACTTTCTGAGATCTACCTGCCCATGCCGAAAAATCTGGACTGGGCAACGATTAAAGAAGTCCGAATCTTGCCCCGTAACGGGTGCTTCTATGCTGAGTTTGTCTATCCAATGCCGACTGTCCAAACTCAGTTAGACCCCACTAAAGCGCTTGGAATTGACCACGGCCTGAATAACTGGCTGACCTGCGTGAGCAATATTGGAACCAGTTTCATTGTGGATGGACTGAAGCTGAAATCTCTGAACCAGGGGTACAACAAGCGAGTTGCAACGTTGAAAGAGAATCAGCCTCAAGGTTTTTGGTCGAAGCAGTTAGCCAGTCTTACTGAGAAGCGCAATCGACAGATGCGGGATGCCGTCAATAAGGCTGCTCGAATTGTCGTGAATCACTGCTTAGAAAACGCTATTGGAACAATAGTCTTTGGCTGGAATACGGGACAAAAAGATGGAGCCAATATGGGGAAGAAGACGAACCAGAAGTTTGTCCAAATCCCAACGGCTAAGCTCAAAACTCGGATTGCTCAACTTTGTGAACAGTACGGGTTGCAATTTGTAGAGAACGAAGAAGCCTATACTTCAAAAGCTTCGTTCGTATGCTTAAAGACACTAACCTCGGCAGCCCAAAGACACTAACTTCGGCGGCCTAAAGACACTAACTTCGGCACCCAAATGACAGCAACCTCGGCGGGTCATTTTTGAGAAACTTCGGCAGGTAATATC
>JAHHGS010000087.1 GCA_019359715.1 Aphanocapsa sp. GSE-SYN-MK-11-07L
GGCTTTGACGATTTGTTCTTCTTCAGGGGTCATGCTTCACTCTCCAACGATGACTCCTTGAATGTCCCATGGGTTTGATTTTTTTGCCTTAAGTACATTTACTCATCGCAAAACTGAGATGCTCCCTTAATGGGTCAAGAGCTTTTCTCAAAACTTTTCAAACACCCTCTTAGCTCCATTAGTTAAAAAGCTTCAGTTAATGTTGAATTGACGCGATTTGTAAAGATTTCGTGGATGCTCAATTGGCTATCAGTCAAGGGTACTCTAAAAATAACTGAGTTCTGACTGATTTTCGGTATTTTAAAGCAGCTTCAACAAGATGTTGAGATTGTTAAAACTGCCGACAAATCATTTACAATCACCTAGCTCGTTGAAAGTAAATTTGCTTATGCTACCTTACGATCCTTCAGCTAAGCGTTTGGGCGGCTACTTGGTTGATGCTGGTTTATTGCAACCCCATCAAGTTGAAGTTGCTCTACGCGATCAGCAAGCGACCGGAATGAGGTTTGGGGATATTGTGGTAGCGAGAGGCTGGCTCAGAAGGAAGACGATTGAATATTTTGTCAAAAAAATTGTTGACTTGGAACGCAAGGCTGGCGAACCCCTCTCAATGGAGTTAATTGAAAATCGGATTGTTCGCAATCGGGCTTGGTAAAAATTTTCAACCTCTACATCATTAGTTCAGAACTGGATTGTCCTAAAGATGTCAGGATTTTGAGTAGGGTGAGATTAACCCACGCCACTCAAAATTCTGGCTCAAATACCACTACCCAGTACTTTAGGGGTAGGCAGGCCAGCGGAACTTGTTGGTAGCCATCCGGGTTCAATTGCCGGCTAAATGAATGAGGATTATTTTTTAAAGCCCTGCAAGGATTCTAAAAATATCTGTCCTAATTTTTGCAATAACAGCTTTATATTCTACACAAGTGAAAATTACTTCAGCCAGGCATGATCTATGACGACAGACTTTCTGAAAACTTTTATGGCTTTGTTTACAATTACTAACCCAATTGGTAATATTCCGCTTTTTCTGGCTTTAACTGCAAAACAATCCTTAAAGCAGAAGCGACAGGTGATTATTGTGGCAGCGATCGCCGTTATGGTAACGCTGATTATCTCGCTGTTTGTGGGCAAGGCAATCTTAGATACGCTTAGTATTCAGCTTGCTGCCTTTGAATTGGCTGGGCAGACAATTATTGCCACGTTAGCTTGGTCAATGCTGCACGCCCAAACCAGTGGTCAACGCCATACCCCAGAAGAACAAGCAGAAGCAACGACAAAAGACTCGATCGCGATCGTGCCGCTAGCGATCCCAATTTTGGCTGGGCCGGGTGCCATGAGCACTGTGATTTCCTATGCCAGCCGAGCCAGCGGCAGCCAGCATCTACTGGCAGTTTTAGTTATCCTGGCCGTCACAGTTACCATTGCCGTTTGTTTCTTGCTAGCCCCCATGCTCCAAAAAGTTTTGGGTGTAACCGGGATGAATGTCTTGACTCGCGTTTTTGGGCTTTTACTCTTAGCAATTAGTATTGGTAGTGCTGCCAATGCCCTCAAAGAACTTTTCCCGATGCTGGGCAAACTTTAGAAGAAGATGTCACAGTGTGAGTAGGCTGTCTAATTGCTCTGACTTTTAAACATCGCTTTTTTTCTTTGGCCACGATTCAGTCTTTACCCATTGATTTAGTGCATTTGATTGCTGCCGGCGAGGTGATTGACTCCTTAGCCGCAGCGGTGCGAGAACTGGTTGACAACGCCCTTGATGCTGGCGCAACTCGGTTGACGGTAGCCGTTTGGCCCCAAGCCTGGCGGGTGCGCGTCACAGATAACGGTCGCGGGATGGATTTAGCAGACTTGCAGCGAGCTGCTGCCCCCCATGCCACCAGTAAAATTCACGATTCGGCTGATTTGTGGCAGATTCAAACCCTGGGTTTTCGGGGTGAAGCCTTGCACAGTTTAGCCCAATTGGGCAATTTAGAAATTTGCAGCCGCCTGTTGGCATCGGAACCGGGCTGGCGGGTCGTTTATGATGCTCAGGGAGACGTCACGAGTTGCCAAAGTGTGGCGATCGCCCCTGGCAGCATTGTCACCGTTAGCCAACTGTTTGCAAGTTGGCCCGTCCGACGCGAGGGTTTACCGACGCCAGCCCAACAGTTGCGAGCGATCCAGAAAGTTATTCACTCCAGCGCCCTCTGCCATCCCCATGTTACCTGGCAGGTGCAGCAGCAAGATCGCCCTTGGTTCAGCCTTGCCCCTGGTGATCAGGCGCAAGACATCTTACTGCAAATTTTACCCGCAGTTGAACCAGGAGACTTACGGAGTCTACAGCAACCCAACCTAGAGCTTGTGCTAGGACTGCCCGATCGCTGTCATCGCCAGCGCCCCGATTGGGTTCGCCTCGCCGTGAATGGTCGCTGCGTTGAAGCGGGCGATCGAGCTGCAACCAGCAATGCTTGGTTGGGCGATTTAGAGCAAAGTATTTTGCTCCCCTTTCAGCAAACGCTGCCGCGCCACCGCCATCCGGTTTGCTTCGTTCATCTGCGGGTTCCGCCTGAGCAGATTGACTGGAACCGTCATCCGGCCAAAACAGAAATTTATTTACAGGCGATAGAAACCTGGCAAGCCCAAATTACGGAAGCGATTCACCAAGCCTTGGGCTGGGGCCAAACCAACATTAGCTCAACCGAGCCAGTCCAGCAACTGATTAAAGCGGCTGAGTCAAAAGGGTATTACGCCTTGAATCGCACGGTTCAAGCACCAAAATCTCATCCTGAAGCTCAGATTGGCTTGTCTCCACTGCGGGCGATCGCCCAAATTCACCGCACCTATATTTTGGCTGAGCATCCAGAAGGAATGTGGCTGGTTGAACAGCACATTGCCCACGAACGAGTGCTGTATGAGCAATTATCAGATCACTGGCATTTAGTTGATTTAGCCCTACCGATCGTGCTGAGTGATTTACGGGTTGCTCAAGTTGAACAACTCCAGCAGCTTGGGATCTCAGTCGAACCTTTCGGCAACAATTTGTGGGCTGTCCGCTCTGCCCCAGCCCTCTTAGCCAGCCGAGAAGATTGTACTGACGCTCTGATTGAATTGAGCTTAGGCCCTAATTTGCAAACAGCCTTAGTCGCTACTGCCTGCCGCAGCGCGATCCGGAATGGGGTTGGCCTATCGCTAGAAGAAATGCAAAACCTGCTCAATCAGTGGCAGCGGACTCGCAACCCGCGCACCTGTCCACATGGGCGACCCATTTGCCTAATCTTAGAGGAATCGAAGCTCGCCCGCTTCTTCCGTCGCAATTGGGTGATCGGCAAAAGCCATGGCCTCCAATAAAGAAACCAGGCTAGCTAAATACGCTTAGGTATGAACTTGTGAGAATATAAAATCCCTTCGGCATCGGGAAACATCCATACTCTTGAAAAGAATAGCTTAGGAATCCTGATTTGCTTCTTACCCTTTCGGAGTAAGTCGCCTTTTCGGGGACGCAGATAGGCTATGCGGGGGGGCAATAGCCTTATGTACATTAGTGTAACTCACTAAAGTTAAGAGTGACAAGTCCTAGGAGATAAAAAGCCTGATTAAAATCATAATTTTGGTCAACGGCTTGCCTAAGCTTAAATTTCAACCCTTTCAATTCGCAAACGCGGCTGGGCAAGCCTGCCAAACTTGCTGGATAAATTGATGGAGTTGGTGCCGACTGATCAACCGATCCGACTCTGGCTGTGCATCCCAAGCTTGAAATTGAGCGAATAAAGGCAGCACTTCCGTATCTAAAGCCGGCCGAAAAAGCTGGAGCGGCCAGAACAAGTCAGACCCTTGGCGCAAATCGAACACAGCAGGTGAATGACTTAACGGTTCAGTCGCAACCCCTAAAGGCGATCGCTGATACAACAGGAGTGGACGAACCCAAGCCATTTGCCGACAAGCAATAATTTGAATCACTTCGCCATAGAGGTAAGTTTGCTGATGCTCTAGGCAGACGATTTGGTAGGTTTCAGCATTGTTGACTGTACAGGTTAGATCATTCACAGGTTACTCCTGAGCAGGCAAAAAGCAGCTATTTTTTATTCTAGAAGCTCCATTCATCCCCTATGCTCGGTCAAATTGAGAGGTTTTATGAAGAAGAAGTTTGTACGAACCTGTTTTACAAGCCAGATCAGCAGACTCTCAGCAATTTTGACTTGACCTAGAAGTGATTAAAGACAGCGCAAGAAACCACTTCTGCGGTGTTCAAATGGGAGATCGCCTGCTCCGCCGTGATCAGTCGTTTCAGCACGACCTGCCCGATCGGTTGGGCGGCATCTTCAGGCGTCGTGGGCTTAACTTCCACCATCAACACAGCTTCTTCTACCTGGTAAAGCCAAAGCTGCTCTTGCTGCTCTACCACATAAAGATTAGTTTTCTCAATTTGCGGTTTTCGTCGCCAGACGCCCTCATTCCAAAGTCCGCCAAATTCCCACACTCGTCCCACACTCCAACCATCCGACAGAAAAAAATATTTCACGTTTTCACCTTACCTGCACAATCTAGCCTCCCCCCTGCTGTTGCAACCATTCGCGCAGGAGACGCAGGGAGGGCATCAATCCAAATGTGTCGCTCTGATCAAGGAATTGTAGCACTGTGGCAGCAGTCAAAAAGGGAAAATGCAGACTCCGGTCAGATTCGGTGTAGGACTGATTTTTCAGGTGATAAATTCGGAGATAGCGGGTTGTCGGTTGGCGCTCACCCGCACTCAGATAGCGCCAGACTTCTGGAATCGCAAAATTGGCATAGATTGGCAGTTTATCCAGACTGCTATGCGTTAAGGCAACTTCCATAATCAGATCGGGCAATGTCTCTGTTGGTTCAGCAGACGGAGATAATGGCGATGTTTTGGGATCAAAGAAACAACAAATATCAGGTTCAACGGCTTGCTGGAGGTCAAATCGCTTGAGCAATCGCGATCGCTGCACTAAAACGGGTTGTTTTAGCTCGTCTGACAACAGCAGCAGCAGAGATTCGACCAATTTACTTGATCGTTCGTGCTCTGCCAGCGGAGTCATTAGTTCCAATGCACCGCGATCGTAGGTCAGATGCGCCGATCGCCCTTCACCCATCTCCAGCAATAGTGCTTCAAACTTGGCCCAATTAACTTTAGATAAAACAATTCGCTGCTCATTGGGAGCCGGCTTTCTATTTTGGAAAAATTTCATAAAAAAGCGCGCAAAAAACGGGTTAACCTTACCAGATTAACCCGCCAGTTTGGGAACGCGCTCCAAAAACTAGCTGTGGACAACTAGCTTGACGTTGGCATTTTGCAAACCAGGGCGCTTAACTTCAGCCAGGGTTTTGTTGATGGCGTACTTTTGATTGATTGAGTTAATCAACTCAGTTTGGTTGTGCTTCTTAGCAACACCCCAAAGGTCAGCGATTAAATCAAAGGTGCCATCCGTGTTGCGAGACCAACCGAGGTCATACTCGCCTTCAAGAATGGCTACCAAGTCAGCCCGAACGCGCTGGCCATTGTAGCCACGAACGTCAGCTTCTGTCTTAATCGCAATGCCTAAATCCCGCAGAGAAGACTTGAGAATTTCGGCATCGGTGATCTTGGTACGCAGAGTGCTAAAGTGAGACATCTTAAGAATCTCCTCCTTGGAGTAGTAACTGAGACGAACAACGTTTGAACTTTGAGAACCGCGATTCTTGCTGAGCAAGCCCTTGCGGAAGGTTTTGGATCACCAGCACTGGCTAGTTTTCCGGGGTTTTTCTCCTGTTGGGAGCAGGAGAAAGCTTTTAGAACTCCAGCCGCTGGTATTCAGCCACTGAAGATGCAGCAGGTCGCGCGCGCTGCCTAGCCCAGTCCCTGAGGGCTGTCACCTGCTCGTTCATTGTTTTAGAAAGGGGAAGCGTGGCTCGGCTCGCAGCAATAATATCGAGCTGCGTAAACTCTCGCGCTTGGGCAAAAGCTTCGTACATTGCGGCCACGATCGCCTGCTCAATTTCGGCACCGGAGAAACCATCGCAGACGCTAGCCAGTTGCTCAAGATCAAACCGATCAATCTCTGGACGACGCTTAGAGAGGTGAATCCGAAAGATCTCCTGTCGCTCATCGGCGGTGGGCAGATCGACAAAGAAAATCTCATCAAATCGGCCTTTGCGGAGAAACTCGCCCGGTAAGCGATCAACGCGGTTAGCCGTTGCCATCACGAACACAGGTGAACTCTTTTCCTGCATCCAAGTCAGAAACGAACCAAAGATTCGGCTAGAAGTCCCCCCGTCTGAGTCAGCCGAGCCTGCACCACCGGCAAAGGCTTTGTCCATTTCGTCAATGAACAGGATGGCTGGCGAAATCGATTCGGCGGTTTTGAGAGCATTACGCAAATTGGCTTCTGATTTGCCAACGGTTGAACCATCGTAGACCCGCCCCATGTCTAGGCGCAGCAGAGGCAGACCCCAGAGCCGAGAGGTGGTTTTGGCAATTAAAGACTTGCCGCAGCCAGGCACACCCAAAATCAGCATCCCTTTTGGCTGGGGAAGACCGTACTCTCTGGCCTTTTCGGTGAAGGCATTAGAACGCTGCTGGAGCCAATACTTTAGCTCTTGCAACCCCCCAATTGAGTCGATGGTTTCATCGACCTCAATGTATTCCAAAATTCCATTGCGACGGATTAACTGCTTTTTCTCAGACAGAATCACATCGACTTCTTCTTCTGTCAGTCGTCCCGATGTAACTTTGGCCTTGCGATAGACCTTTTGGGCCTCATCTACGGTCAGTCCAAGCGCAGCCTTGAGCAGCTTTTCGCGGGTTTCCGTGGTCAACCGGCGAGTCCGACCGGCTGGAGCTGTCTCCAACTGGGACGAGAGAACTTCATCCAATTCTCCCATTGTTGGCAGTGGATAATCAACGACAGCAACTTCTTTCTCTAGCTCGACCGGAATACTCTGAGCTGCTTCTGGAGACATCAAAACAATGGTTTTAAATGTTCCCTTGAAGCTAGCGATCGCATCCCTTAAGGAACGGGTAACGGCAGCCGAATCAATAAAGGCGTGCAGGTCTTTGAAGATGTAAATTCCTGGCTCTCGCTGATGCATTACCCACTGGACAGCCGCTTCTGGCGAAACCGTGTTGTGCTGATTAACGCTGCGAGGATGACCAAACTCAACAATCCCGTGGGTAACTGTCCAGATAAAAACCTTTCGCTGCGGCTTTTCCTGGGCAATTTCCGCGATCGCTTGCTCTGCTCGCTCTTCCTCAGAGGTCAAGAGGTAGATCAGGGGATATTGAGCTTGGATGAGAATACTTAGCTCTTCTTGCATGATCACTCGCCTCAGAGGACGTTTACCAGATAGGGCAGGCTTAACGCAAATTAAACCTTACGACTTCACAAACCAAAAAATACTGGAGAAGCAGAACAACGAAAAAACTAGGCTCCAGTGCCGACCAGCTCCTCCGCAGCCCTAGCTGGTACAGGTAGGTCTTCCTCTAGGACACTTGGCTGCTCCCTGAGGGAAAGTAGCTCTCCAGAACGGAGCACCATTGGACTAGAACATTCGGGGCAAGCATAGACCTGATGGGTTGCCCCAAAACCAGAAGCCTCAACTTCCTCAATCACATCTGGATGATCTAGATAGAATCCGATCGCCCGCTCTGCAATTTCAGACATTGGTTCTGAATCAACCGCCGCCTGAATCTTGAGTTGACGGTGCAACTCTGGCTTTAAGTACAATGTGACTTTTTGCTTGTCTTGCATAGGACGCTATCGTTTTACCCAGGTATGTTTGCCAGCTTAAACACTCTCTCTGATGCTGTCAAGGCATTAAGCCAGCTTGACGCCAAAATTGTTACCTTACTTAACAAATTTTGTTTTTGCTCTTGCTGCTGTTTGATTGAATCAGGCTGCCAATCTTGATCGCAATCGGCTTGACGGTTGGTTTTGCGGATCTGGGCCCAAGGCTTTTTACCTTTGACTGCGATAATCAGAAAGTTCAGTAACTCGATTTGAGCACATCGTCAGGGTTTGATCATGCCAGTGCAACCAAAATTAATTATTCACGGTGGAGCGGGTAGCTCTTTACAAGGCAAAGGAGGAGTCGCCGCCGTCCGGCAAGCCCTCTACGAAGTGGTAGAGGATGTCTACCAGCAGCTGGCGGCTGGGGTAAGCGCTGAGGCAGCCGTTGTGTTGGGGTGTCAGCTTTTAGAGGATAATCCTCGCTTTAACGCTGGGACTGGCTCTGTGCTGCAATCGGATGGCCAAATTCGGATGAGTGCGGCTTTGATGTCTGGCGATCGCCAGCGGTTTAGCGGAGTCATCAACGTGGCCCGGGTGCAACATCCGATTGACTTGGCGGAGTATCTCCAAACCAGCCCTGATCGGGTACTGTCTGACCAAGGGGCAGCCGAACTGCTGCGAGAATTGCAGTTGCCCGTCTACAATCCGCTGACGGAACTCCGCCTGCAAGAGTGGTTACAAGAGCGCCAGCAGAATTTTAGCCGCACGATGGCTGGGGTTGTGGCCGAAGGAGATGTTGCTTCTGAAGCCAGACGCGGCACAATTGGCGTCGTGGCACTTGATCAGCAAGGGCATTTGACCGTCGGAACTTCCACCGGTGGCAAGGGGTTTGAGCGGATTGGTCGAGTCAGCGATTCAGCCATGCCAGCCGGCAACTATGCCACAGGTGAAGCGGCCATTAGCTGCACCGGGATTGGCGAAGACATTATTGATGAATGTTTGGCTGCCCGGATTGTGGTACGGGTAACGGATGGATTGAGCTTAATCCAGTCCTTTGAGAGATCGTTTAGCGAAGCTCAAAAACGCCAGCGAGATTTGGGAGCGATTGGAATTGATCGAACGGGGGCGATCGCTTGGGGCAAAACGAGTGAAATACTGCTGGCGGCTTACCATGATGGTGTGCAAGTGGGTGACAGCCTAGAGATGCCAGTTGAAATGGGGTGTGGTTTCAGTTAGCGACTTGAGTTTGGACTAAAGCGGATGAGAAAGGCAGTCAATGGTTGCCACCGACTGCCTATGCGGGTCGAGGTGCCCCTTGCAAACATGGACACAAATTCAAGTTCAATGACCCGCAAACCCTGCCAGAGCCCAGCGAAAGCCCGGAGGTCGAAGACGCTGTGAGTGTATTGACTCCCCTTTACCCTGGCAGTCTGCTCAGAAAACGCTCGCTCCCGGTCGCATTGCACAAGCTTTTCCAGCCATTCTTGCCGCGATCGGCACACCTGCTCAACTGCCCAAACCTCGCGGTAAATCTCCAGGTCGGGTCAAAGAGCAAACTCAACCCCCTCGGACTCGCTACCCAACGGTCAAAAAACAGGTCTCTAAACCCAAGAATTCGCAGACATCGGTATGAGTTGCAGCTTAGCTTCTGACTCTCCTGACCAGGTCAACTTGACTCCACCACTTTTACAGGCGGAGGAGTTTTGGGATGGCTTCCTGTCAATGCTTGGTAGGAGACAATTAGTCCAAACTAAAGTTATAAACAGCCAACAGCCTTGGGGGAGCCGTCCCCCAAACCCTCTCCAGAAGCTGAGGTACAAAGCACCTTAAGAAATATGAATCAAAGTATTGTTGCTCATGAGCACTTTTCAACCGGGCAAGCGATCGCAGGTTGCTTCTAGGCTGCTAATCAGCGTATTGCCGGCCATGATGCTGCTGGTGAAGCAGTAGCGGCGATCGGTGAGCCAGCGTAAATTTTCGAGTCCAGTGCGCTTGTCGCGATCGCTGAGTACCCAATAGCGTTGAACGATCGACATTGGCCCGACCCAGCCTTCTCCTTCCACGCGGCCTAATTGGCTGTGTTGCAGCACAAACGTATAGCGCTGATCGTCAGGGCTAATTTTTCCTCGGTACTGCATGGTCACTTCGGGGTGCGCTTGCTCAGGGAATGTCAACCGAGTTGCCATTGTCAACCATTCGTCTCGGCTCCAAGTCACCAGCAGGTTGCCTTGAACGATTAAGGGTAGCTGATTCCGCTCCAGCCAATAGCCCTCTACGGCCCATCGACCTGCATTTAATAAGAAAGTGTGTGCCACAGCAATCTCTAGACTCTAGGTTTGATATAACTTTGAAACGTAAACACACGATTTGGTTTAAGAGTTTTGCCGCTGGTGATCTAATCTTGAGCTTTCGCACCAGGGATGCGGAGCAGTTCTGGTAAAGAAATGAACTTATATCCTTTGGCCCGCAGTTGCACAATAATCTGGGGTAGCGCTTCGATTGTTTTTGAGCGATCGCCCCCGCCATCATGGAGCAAAATGACACTGCCAGAGCGGGCATTTTTGACCACATCGCTGACAATCTGCTCGGTGGAAACCCCTTTCTTAGCATCTCCTGGCGACACAGACCAAAGGGCAGTCACATATTTTTTGCCAACAGCGTACTCGACTAAACCATTCTTAAGTTCTCCACCGGGGGGACGAAAGAAGACCGTTTTTGCCCCTGTTTTTTTAAAAATAGAGGCGGTTGTATTATCAACTTCTGCTTTTACCTGGTCAGGCTCCATCGATTTATAAAGATGGCTCCACGTGTGATTTCCTATAGTGTGCCCATCCGCAACTACTTTTTTAGCAATCTCTGGATACATTTGCAGATGTTTACCGATCCAGAAAAAAGTGGCTTTAATCTTGTTCTTTTTTAGAATTTCCAGCACCTGAGTTGTCGATGACCAAGGCCCGTCGTCGAACGTTAAAGCAACTACCTTCTCTTTTTTCAGCAAACGCACCATGCGGATGATTTTGCCCCGAAATTGAGCCGGAATAGACAGGCTATTAGTACTAACAGGTGGCTTAGGTTTAGGAGGAGTCGGTGATGGAGAAGGGGAAGAAGTGGGCTGGACGGTTGGGGTTGGCTGAGGGGAGGGGATAGGGCTAGCCGAGGGTGAAAGTGTTGGGGTTGGGGTTGGAGGAGAAGGAATTGCTGGTGTTGGGATGATCGGTGTCGATAGTGGATCAGGAGCAGGCGAGCTGGATGGGGAGGGTGGAATTGAGGACGGAACGGTTGGCAGCGGCGAAACAGGGCTAGCAGTAGGAATAACAGATGGCAAAACTGTCGGGGTCGGGGTAGATTGGCCTGGCTTGAGGGGACTTAGACTCGGATCAGTGGGGGAGGGTTTGCCAGTTTCAGCTCGCGTTAACCGCCACTGACTTCCATTCAGAGCGCTAGTTATGGCCAGTAAAGTGATCATTCCAACCAGCAGCAGCCATAGACGACGGGGCAGCCACTTAAAATACCGCTGACGCCAAGGCTGGGGGGGGCAATTTTTTTTCATGGGGAGGTCAATGCCGGAGTTAAGCGAGCGGCTTTGATTTTTTAAATATCTCTGCAAATTAGTCTATGCAATGCGAATTAAAATTGCTACATCACTCTGATGCTGTATGGCGATAGATCTTACAGTTAGAGGTAACGAGGGTAGTTCTTGGGTTAGGCTGCACAGCCTCCAAAAAAAATCTTTTTCAATCTGGCTTATGAATAATGCCCAAAAGCGCTTCTTGCTTGGCTCCGGTTACAGCCGGTAAATTGCCTGGAATCTTCTGACAGCGCCAGTAGGCTAACACGGCAAAGGCGATCGCCTCTTTGGCATTGCCCGATAGCCCCATTTCATCTGTCACCCCAACCGGGATTGGGTGAAGCAAGCTGGCTAGCCGCTGCTTCAGATAAGGATTGCAAGCCCCGCCTCCGCAGAGCAGAACGCGATCGGGCAGCTGAGACAAGTGGCGCTGATAGTTAAAAACAATTGAGGCCGCAGTCAGTTCGGTTAGCGTCGCCAAAACATCAGCCGGACCCAAGCCTTCGCACTGGCGCAGACAGTCGGCAAAATACTCAGTGCCAAACAATTCTCGTCCAGTTGACTTTGGCGGCGGTTGCTGAAAGAAGTCTTGCTGGAGCCATTGCTCGACTAAAGCGTGGCAAGGGGTGCCGGTTGCTGCCCAAGCCCCATCTTGGTCATACTGCTGTTGCCCACCGGAAAAGTGCTGCACTGCCAGGTCAATCAGCACATTACCGGGGCCAGTATCCCAGCCTTTGACACCTTGGCCAATCGGCTTCAGATCACCAACCGCAGGCAGGTAAGTTAAATTGCCAATCCCGCCAATATTCTGGACGCAGCGGCTTTCAGTTGGGTGGCTGAGCAAACAGGCATCAATTCGAGACACCAGCGGTGCCCCTTGCCCGCCCGCCGCGATATCTGCGACCCGAAAGTTACTGACGGTGCGAATGCCCGTTGCTTGAGCGATCGCTTCTCCCCGCCCTAACTGGACGGTATAGCCAAGCGTTCCAGCCTGGGGCGGGCGATGGTAAACGGTTTGCCCGTGGGAGCCAATCAGGTCGGCTGGTTCGCGATCGGCTTGAATTTGTAGGGCAGCTTGGGCAAAGGCTTGGGCGATCGCATCATCGATTCGGGACAGTTCTTCCAGAGGCACAGCCTGCCCAGCACACAGCTTTAGGATCTGAGATCGCAGTTCCGGCGGATAGGGATAGGTTTGGGTTGCTAGCAGTTCTACCTCTAAATCAAGCTCCAGTCCCGAAATATTGACCAAAGCAGCATCAATCCCATCGACAGAGGTGCCACTCATCAACCCAATTGCCCGTACCATGCCTTGGTCGTCCTAAAATTGCCCTAATTGTGAGGGGTAAAGCCCAATCTACTCAAGAGCATTACTTAAATACCGCATTAGCCATGCGTTTATCTGTTTGTCAGAGTCAGAAATAATTAGTTATCAGCGGCTAATACTGATTGCCTAATCCTTCTGATTCGATCGCAATTTGCGCCTGCTGCCCCGAAAAGGTGATTCGCCAAATACTATCAAAGTCTTTACCGCGCCATTTTTCAGGATTCTTAATTCCCAAGGCAGTCGCTAAATTAGGAATGTGATCATGTTCCCAGGTGACAAAGACAGTTTTGCCGTTCAGGGTTTGGTCTGTGAGTAAAAAGCGAGCTAAATCTGCTTCCTGACCCACCGTGTACTGGGTGTTGATGTTGACTCCGGCTTGAATCGCAGTCGGTGTAATCGTCTGCAAAGAGCGAATGTTGTTGCCGTTGGGGGGAATCGGCTGAGGGGCAAAAATTGTCGCGGGTTTTCCGTAGCGCTTGAGCAAAATATTTGGCAGGGCGATCGCTCGATTCAGTCCGGCTGCGTCAAGGTTAGTATCAGCCGGATTTTGCATGTCTTTATTGCCATGCCTGAGAATCACAATTTGACCTGGCAAAGCCAGAGCAGACTGCCCAAGCAGATCTAGCAGCGCCATCAGGGTTAACAGCAGAGCAGTTGGCTTCAGCATTCGTTTCATTCTGGGGTGACGTAGGCAGCAGTGATGCCACCATCAACTGTAAAGGTCGCTCCATTAATATAGCCAGATTCATCGCTAGCTAGAAATAGAGCCGCTTGAGCAATGTCTGAAGCCTTAGCGAACCGGCCGGGCGGAATGTGGACTAATCGGCGCTGCCGGCGGGCGGGGTCAGACAACAGTTCGGCTAAGAGAGGGGTTTCAACTGGGCCGGGACAAAGCGCATTCGCCCGAATATTTTGGCGGGCAAACTCAACCGCAATCTCACGGGTCATCGCTAGGACTCCACCTTTACTAGCGGTATAAGCAACTTGAGAAGTGGCCGCTCCAACTAAGGCAACAAAAGAAGCCGTATTAATAATCGAGCCGCCTCCTGCCCGCTGTAGGGCGGGGATGCCGTACTTACAGCCCCAAAACACGCCCTTAAGATTAATGTTGATCGTTAAATCCCAAACTGCTTCTTCGGTTTCTAAGACTGAGCCATCGTCAGCATGGAAAATGCCTGCGTTGTTAAACAAAACATTTAATTTGCCGTAGGCTTGTTCAGCCTTGGCGATCGCGGCTTCCACATCCGCTGCTTTGGAAACGTCTGCCTGAACAAAAACTGCCTGCCCACCCGCCTGCTCAACTAAGCTCACCGTCTCTTCGCCACCGACTACATTCAAGTCGCAAACGACAACCTGCGCCCCGGCTTGGGCAAACAATAGAGCAGATTCTCGCCCAATTCCGCTGCCTGCGCCGGTAATCAGAGCAACTTTATTCGCTAAGCGCATGTTGTTTTCTCTTCCTTGAAGCTGATTGAGTTAGAACAGCCTATGTGCCAGGGATCCTCGGCACGCCCCTCACAAAATAGGCTCAGCGCTAGGGCGATCGCACCATCAATCCTGAGGAAGAGACAACTCATGTTTAAACTGGATTGACCTTACCAGAAATGAGGCTTGTTCCAAAATATTACCCTGACAATTGGTAGTAACTGAAGTTGGCAACAGGAGCGGGCAAATTTAGACTTCATCTGGGTTAATTCCTAATGCTTTTAGGCGCTCAGCCATCCGAGCAGCTTTCGCTTGAGCAAGATCTCGCTCTTGTTCAGCCACTAGCCGCTGCTGGCGCTCTTCTGCTCGTTGCTGCTCTGACTGTTCTAAGGGAGTGGCAATCCAGTTGTCCTCTAAATCTAGCCACCGTAACCACTGGCGGGTAATCTCTTCATATTTCCCTTGCCACAGTCCTAGACCTAATTTGAGATCCTGGAGCCAAAGTCGGTTGTCTTCAAGCGCCATTTCCTGATAGCGACCGTCGATCAGGTGAAAACCTCTAAGCATCCCGTTGTAGCGGTCATACAGAATGTAATAGGGGACGTTGAGAATCCGCTCATACACTTCCCATTTTGTTGGTGGCTCACCGGCTTCTGATTCAGTCTGCCCCAAATCTTCTTTCTCTGTACCCGGAGAGAGGAGTTCCACCACGACAAACGGGTTGACTCCCTCATCCCAAACGACATAGCTCAGGCGCAGGTCTCGCTCTGCATAGAGCCGGGGCACCCCGATCGCGACAAACCAGTCGGGGCGTTTATGCCAAAGCGGATGCTGAGCGTCGTAGTAAAGGTTGAGATCGGTGCCGGTGAAAATGCGATCACTGCTCACCGCTGTTAAACGCAGGGTGGCGCTCAAGAGCTGGGGCTGCAAATCGTGAAACTCGTCCGGCAATCCTAACTCCTCTGGGTCTTCACTCGGCAGGTCATACATGGTCAGCAGGTTTACTGACCCTAGCGAGTCGATTTGTTCAGCCAAAGGGCGTGATACAGCCATAAATCCACCTTCGCTAGACGGGGCAATCAGCTTGATCTTATCAATTCCGTTTGCCGATAACCAAAAGCCCTAGACTAGAACGCTAACTGATTGTCAAATCAAAAGTCGCAGCGTTAATAGCAGCCTGACAACGCTGGGCGGCAGCATCGACCAGGGCTTGAAATAGCCGCTGGTGCCAAGGCGCTTCGGCTGAAAGTTCAGGGTGCCATTGCAGGGCGATCGCCCAGGGGTGATGCTGATGCTCGATCGCTTCAATCACCCCATCTGCTGCCGACGCCACAACTTGCCAGCCGGCCGCCAATCGATCCACCGCTTGATGGTGCCAGGACACAATTGGCATTTCAGTTTGGCCAAGGATCTTGGCCAATCGGCTGGCGGGCTGGACTTGCACCACGTGCTCCACCGGATGACGGGGCTGTTCAGTCCGGTGCAAAATCTCAGTGCCGTAGCGATCGCAAATATGGACGACCAGATTGCCGCCAGAAGCAACATTGAGCACCTGCATCCCTCGACAAATCCCTAAAATTGGCAGATTGCTTTGTAGGACGAGTTTTGCCAAGGCCAGGTCGAACTCGTCTCGCTCCGGATCAACGGCATACACCGCGTGATGGGGCTGTCCGCCGTACTGCTCAGGCTCAATATCTCCTCCACCCGAAAAAACAATCCCATCTAATACATTCAGCAAACGAGCTAAGTCAGATTCTCCTGGTGTCAGTAGGATCGGCACCCCACCCGCCGCTCGGACGGGATCAAGGTAGGCGCTCGGCAAATGAAAGTTACCTACCTCGTTTCGACTATAGGTAGTGACACCGATAATCGGAGATTGTTTAGCCGATTGGCTAGGCGGCTGAATCAAGCGGTGCTGCCTCTAATTGTGCTTAGGATTGCAGAGTGTCTTTGAGCACTGTGCGGGCTGCCAAATGATTACGAGTTGAGGTGAGAATTTCTGCTTCTCTTTCTAAACGAGCGGCAGTGTCCTGTAGCTCCAAAAGGGTCTGCTGTTCCCCAGCCACACCGTGGAAATTGCTAGCCACCCAGTAAGAAAATTCTACTGGCAGAGCAGGAATATCTTTAGGCAAGGGAATCTCTTGCTCGGTCAGCTTCTCAGATAAGCGAACAACGTCCTTGAGCAGTTGCTTAACGTCGGTTGCCAAGGCGTTCAAATCTCGCTCTGGCGGAGTATCTTCGATCCATTCGACCAGACCGACTCGATAGGGTTTTTCCCGCACGCAATCTAGGACTCGGAATCGCTGCTGCCCTAAAGACAAAATCATCATCCGATCGTCAGGCAGACGCTCATGGCGGACAACCTCAGCGCAACAGCCGATCGTCGCTGCTTGGCCTTTATTCGGATCCCACAGCAAGACTCCAAATCGGCGATCGCTCTCCAGAATCGTATTCATCATGATTCGGTAGCGAAACTCGAAGATATGGAGGGGTAACGGACGACCAGGGAACAGAACAACCTCAGGCAATGGGAAGAGAGGCAATTCGCGAACAGCAATTGACGAAGATGGCATTGCTCACTCAAACGGAGGGGATAAAGATAGCTATTCCTTAATGTATCTCATCTGATTCGAGGGATCGAGCTTTGAGTCCGAATCAGTAGCAGTTATTTTTGTTGATTCGGTAAACATAACAAAAAAGACCGCCATTTTAATAATGGCGATCGCGCGCAAATTCTAAACAATTCAGCAACTGCTGTCCTTGCCTAAATCCATACCCGAAAAAGTAGAACCTTTAAAGATGAACCAACATAATCAAAATGAAAGTTGATACGTTTAGATGCGCTAAAGGCTTGCCTAAAGTTTGACTTCGATATCTACCCCGGCCGGTAAATCCAGCTTCATCAGGGCATCAATGGTTTTCGGCGAAGGTTGGTAAATATCGATCATGCGGCGATGGGTACGAGTTTCAAAGTGCTCCCGGGAGTCTTTGTCAACGTGGGGCGATCGCAGCAAACAGTAAATCCGTCGCCGGGTTGGTAAAGGAATCGGCCCGACTGGGGAAGCGCTGGTTCGCTTGGCCGTCTCAACAATCTTTTCGCAAGACGTGTCTAACAAGCGATGATCAAAGGCTTTGAGGCGAATCCGAATTTTTTGCTGTTGCAAAGTTGCCATGGCTTTTTCTAGTTGTCAAAGATCAGAATTAAATACACTCATACAGGAAACAGAAAAAAGCGGGGCTTCTAGCTGAAAATCAGCCCTGGCAGCCACCGCTTTTTCAAGTGTTACTTGAGGATTTTGGAGACGACTCCAGCCCCAATTGTTCTGCCGCCTTCTCGAATCGCAAACCGCATGCCCTGCTCAATCGCGATCGGGTTGATCAGCTCAACGGTCATTTTAATGCGATCGCCCGGCATCACCATTTCAGCTTCACTGCCATCATCAGAGGTAAAAGCAGTAATTGTGCCGGTCACATCCGTCGTCCGCACGTAGAACTGAGGACGATAGCCAGAGAAGAAAGGCGTCTTGCGACCTCCTTCTTTTTCTTGCAGGACGTAAACTTCTCCCTCAAACTGGGTGTGGGGAGTAATTGAGCCAGGCTTGGCAATCACCATCCCGCGCTCAATATCAGCCTTTTGAATCCCGCGCAGCAGCAAGCCAGCGTTGTCACCCGCCATCCCTTCGTCCAAGCTCTTCTTGAACATCTCGATCCCAGTCACGGTTGTGCTGCGAGTGTCGCGAATCCCGACCAGCTCAACTGTGTCGCCAACTTTCACCTTGCCACGCTCGATCCGACCCGTGGCAACCGTACCCCGACCCGTAATTGAGAAGACATCTTCCACAGCCATCAAGAAAGGCTTGTCAATATCCCGCTCAGGGGTGGGGATATAGGAGTCTACAGCTTCCATCAGCTCATAGATCTTATCAACCCACTCGTTGTCACCATTTTTGACTTTAGGATCTGCCACCATGGCCTCCAAAGCCATCAGCCCAGAACCCCGAATAATCGGGATATTATCACCATCGAACTCATAGTCGCTGAGCAGCTCCCGTAGTTCAAGCTCAACCAGCTCCAGCAATTCTTCGTCGTCAACTTGGTCAATCTTATTTAAAAAGACAACCATGCTCGGAACACCCACTTGCTTTGCCAGCAGGATATGCTCCTTGGTTTGAGGCATGGCACCGTCAGTTGCCGCAACCACCAAGATGGCCCCGTCCATTTGAGCCGCGCCAGTGATCATGTTTTTGACATAGTCAGCATGCCCAGGGCAGTCTACGTGAGCATAGTGACGACCACTGGTCTCATACTCAACGTGAGCGGTATTGATGGTGATTCCCCGCTGCTTTTCTTCGGGTGCAGCATCAATCTCATCGTACTTCCGAGCAGCGGCTTGACCCAGAGCTGCTAGGGTCATGGTGATTGCAGCCGTCAGGGTCGTTTTGCCGTGGTCAACGTGACCAATGGTGCCGATGTTGACGTGGGGTTTATTGCGTTCAAACTTTGCGCGTGCCATGAATTTCCTCTTAAGTAATTAAGCGTTCCCTTTACTTTTAGCGATGATTGCCTCAGCTACACTGCGAGGCACCTCCTCGTAATGGCTAAATTCCATTGAGAAGATTCCTCGACCCTGAGTGTTGGATCGAATATCTGTAGCATAGCCAAACATCCGTTCCAGTGGCACCTTGGCCGTTACTTTAGCCAACCCCTGGGCAGCGCCCTGACCTTCAATCTGCCCTCTCCGGGAGATCAAATCGCCCATCACGTTGCCTAAATAGTCTTCAGGAACCTCGACTTCAACTTTCATCATTGGCTCTAGCAAGACTGGGCCAGCTTTCATGACTGCCTCTTTAATGGCCATTGATCCAGCAATCTTAAAAGCCATTTCAGACGAGTCAACATCGTGATAAGAGCCGTCAATCAGCGTTGCTTTAAGGTCAATCACCGGATAACCGGCTAGAATGCCAGACTCGCAGGCTTCTTTCATCCCTTGCTCTGCCGGGCCAACATACTCCTTGGGCACTGTACCACCAACAATCTTGGAGACAAATTCAAACCCAGAACCAGGATCGCCAGGAGTCAGTTCAATCACAACGTGACCATACTGTCCCTTACCACCACTCTGACGAATAAATTTGCCTTCAGCCTTGACGGGTTTGCGAACAGTTTCTCGATAAGCTACCTGGGGGGCACCCACGTTGGCTTCCACCTTGAACTCCCGCAGCATCCGGTCAACTAGAATTTCCAGGTGAAGCTCACCCATGCCAGCAATCACGGTCTGATTTGTCTCTGAGTCAACGCTGACTCGGAAAGTTGGATCTTCTTCAGACAGAGACTGGAGCGCCTTAGAGAGCTTTTCCATGTCTTGCTTGGTTTTTGGCTCTACCGCCACCGAGATCACCGGTTCAGGAATGAACAAAGATTCGAGCACCACTGGGGCAGAATCATCGCAGATTGTATCGCCAGTGAAGGTATCTTTCAAGCCTAGGGCTGCGCCTAAGTCGCCTGCTCGCAGCTCATCGACTTCAATCCGATCATCTGCTTTGAGGACGATTAGCCGAGAGATCCGCTCTTTTTTATCCTTGGTAGAATTAAGGACATAGCTGCCCTTCTTAAGGATGCCTGAGTAAACGCGGACAAAGGTCAGCCGACCATAGGGGTCAGCCATAATCTTGAACGCCAAGGCTGAAAGGGGTTGTGTATCATCGGCGCTTCGTTCAGCCGTACTGCCATCAGGCAGAGTGCCCTGAATTGCAGGCACATCGATTGGAGCAGGTAAGTAGTCGATGACTGAATCGAGCAAGAGCTGTACGCCCTTATTTTTGAAGGCAGATCCGCAGAGCATGGGTACGATTGCCCCAGAAACTGTGCCTTGACGCAGACCAGCCCGAATTTCGGCTTCAGTCAGTTCTTCACCTTCTAAATACTTTTCGGTTAGTGCATCATCGGTTTCGGCAACTGCTTCAATCAGCTTCAGACGAAATTCGTCTACTTGCTCCTGCACATCTTCAGGAATCTCAGTTTCTTGGATGTCTTTACCCAGGTCATCTTTGTAGATGAAGGCTCGCATGCGGACGAGATCAACAATTCCTCGCAAATTCTCTTCGCTGCCAATCGGAATTTGAATCGGGACTGCGTTAGCTCGCAGCCGATCGCGAATTTGCCCATAGACGTTAAAGAAGTTAGCTCCGGTTCGATCCATCTTATTAACAAAGACAATCCGAGGCACACTGTAGCGATCTGCCTGCCGCCAAACCGTCTCAGATTGAGGCTGCACACCACCAACGGCACAAAAAACAGCAATTACACCGTCTAGCACGCGCATCGAGCGCTCGACTTCAATCGTGAAGTCAACGTGTCCGGGTGTATCAATAATATTAATTTTGTACTCAGGCTCACCAGGCATAGCCTGATTGAGATTTTTTGGGTCGCGCCGTGTCCAAGCCGTTGTAATCGCAGCAGCGGTAATTGTAATTCCACGCTCGCGCTCCTGGGCCATCCAGTCAGTCACAGCGGTTCCATCATGCACTTCACCCATCTTGTGCACTATGCCGGAATAAAACAAGATTCGCTCAGTCGTCGTTGTTTTACCCGCATCAATATGGGCCGCAATACCGATATTGCGTACTCTCTCCAGCGGGATACTACGTGCCACAACTACCTCCTTGGCGCTTTCGCTTTACGATTCTTTAATAATTCTATCTGTTCTGTTCAGCCGCCGGTGAACTTAGTAGCGGTAGTGAGCAAAAGCCTTGTTGGCTTCAGCCATCCGATGCGTTTCTTCGCGCTTCCGAATTGCATTGCCCGTTTCGTTGGCTGCATCCATTAACTCACTTGCTAACTTGCCAGCCATTGTCCGACCAGGACGCTGCCGTGAAAACCGAATCAGCCAACGGAGGGCTAAGGCTACACCTCGCTCAGAGCGAACTTCCATCGGCACCTGATAGGTAGCACCGCCAACTCGACGGGCTTTCACTTCCACTAGGGGAGTCGCGTTTTTGACGGCTCGCTCAAAAATCTCTAAAGGTTCTTGCCCCGTCCGCTCTTCAATTGTTTTAAAGGCTCCGTAGATAATGCTGGTGGCAACAGACTTTTTGCCGCTTAGCATTATCCGTCGCACCATCATATTGACGAGGCGGCTATTGTAGACCGGATCAGGTGGAACAGAGCGTTTTGGGACACGAGTACGACGAGACATGACAAATTCTTGAAAGGTTCAGTGACAAAAAAACTGGAAACTCTATGCAGGGAAGCAAACTCAGTCAATTACTTTGCTGCTTTTGGACGCTTGGCACCGTATTTTGAGCGCCCTTGCTTGCGGTCTTTGACGCCTGCGGTGTCAAGGGTGCCGCGAATGATGTGGTAACGTACTCCTGGCAGATCTTTGACTCGACCACCCCGGATCATGACCACGGAGTGCTCTTGCAAATTATGCCCAACTCCAGGAATGTAAGCAGTGACTTCAAAGCCAGAAGTCAAACGCACCCGTGCCACTTTCCGTAGAGCTGAATTTGGCTTTTTGGGCGTGGTTGTGTAGACCCTTGTGCAAACTCCCCGTCGCTGAGGGCAACTCTTGAGGGCTGGAGACTTAGTCTTCTTGTTTAATTGTTGACGCTCAGTACGAATGAGCTGTTGGATAGTGGGCATGTAGAAACGAACAGCAGATTGCTGGCTTGACAGGAGTCTTTTCTAGACAGAGATCTAACTATATCGATATTCTGGCGCGAATGTCAAATTCCGCACAGAAATCTAAAATCCTTACAGACACCCAGTGTAGGCTTAATCGAGAGGGGCGATCGCAAACGAGCTACCACATCCACAGGTTTGAGTCGCATTTGGGTTATGAAACCGAAAGCCGCCACCCATCAAATCCTCTGAGTAGTCGAGGGTCAATCCATCTAGGTAAGGCAGCAGGTCGGGATCAAAAATCACCTGCATCTCGTCTGCAACCAAGAGAAAATCTTGAGGTTGAGAAGTTTGAGCAAACTCCATTCGATAAGACAAACCAGCGCAGCCGCTCTGCGCTATGTCTAAGCGGAGGAATCCAGTATCTGCTTTGGTCTGCTTCCGGCGCAGGCGCTTGATTTCGGCGATCGCTGCTGGGTTGAGATGAATCATTACATTCCTAACGGGCATAGTCGTCAGCAAACCGCTGAATATCATCTTCACCCAGATATTCACCGTTTTGAACTTCAATCAAAACCAGCGGAATCATGCCAGGATTTTCGAGCCGATGCATCGTAAATTGAGGCACATAGGTTGATTGATTCGGCGAAAGCATAATTTCCTCATTGCCTCGCTGCACCTTGGCGATCCCAGAAATCACAATCCAGTGCTCACTGCGGTGGTGGTGCATCTGCAAGCTAAGCCGATGGTTGGGCTTGACCTCAATCCGTTTGATTTTATAGCCTGGGCCTTCCTCTAAAATGGTGAAGGAACCCCAAGGACGCAGCTCAGTTGCTGCCAGACCCGTGGGTGACAGGGGAGCAGGGTCTGCTTGCAGTTGAGTTGCGGTTTGCTTGCTTACCATCTTGATCGAAACTCCAATGATTCTTACTTAGCGTAGCCCTGCGGTTCAAAAATGTCACTAGGGCAAATTGGCAGATTAATCTGCCACTCACTGCTGAGGTTGTAGAAAAATGCCGATCCCGTTTTGGACGCGGGTTGTTGTCACAGAATGACGGTCGATCAGGCGTCCGCCAAGGTAGAGCGCAGTTGAGCTACCTCCATCTAGGTTAATCCCATCAACGACTCCCAAACGCTGCATAATTTGAGCCCATTCTGGCAAGGTTGGGCCCGGGCCGCCCATCCGATTATGGGTGGTGACAATCAGGATCATCCCGTCAGCCCGTTGCCCAATCCCGCTGCGGGGGGCAGCTTGGGCATCTAAGCCTTTGCCAAACTGCTCTGCCGCGGCATTAAGAACAATTCGACCTTGCTCTAATAATAGGGGGCCAGCTCCCAAGATATTCGGAAACCGCTCAAAGGCGGCTGGTGCAGTGCCGAGTTCGATTTGTACAGTAGTGCCAGGCGCAAGGGGCAGCACAGCATCTCGCAGCGCCAGCAAGTAGCCATTTCTAGGAATGGTGATCGCCATATTGCCACTGGCTGGCTGCTGCCCAACCACCTGATCATCAACGACCGTAATCACGGTTTCTGCTTTAATTCTGGGCGTATAGGTGGCACCCCAGTTCGGCGTATAGCGAGCAATTCCTTTTTCGACAAAGCCACTGTCTAGAGAAACCAGCGGCACTCGCTGCGTGCCCACCAGCAGGGTTTGTTGCAGCATCAATCGTCCAACTTTGAATTCGCCAGCCTCATTCCAAGCGATCGCGCCGCGATTCAAAATTGGGCTAGAAATCCAAGCCCCGTTTTGACGAATTGCCCCCAGCGGCAACTGCTGGTCGCGGTTAAAGAAACCACCATTGATCGCTGCCGCCGCCTGCCAACGCTGGGCAATACTCGCCAAGGGTTGAATCCCAACCAGGGTCTGTCCCCAAATTGGCTCTAGCTTTAGCCCTGGCTGGCGAGGATTGACTTCTAGCCAAGTCACCGGATACTGGCGAGCGCCAATGCTGACCGTTTGCTCACGCCAGCGCAGCCCCGATGCCCACAAAATATCTCGGTTTTGGGTGGCTTGGGGGCGAATATCAACAATCAGGCGAGGCGGATTGGCCAGCATTGATACTTCTGGGCGCAGGTGTCCAGCCAGGGTAGACTTGATCACCGTTTGGCGAGCCGCCAAGTCAATTCCTAACGTCCGCATTCCCCCGCCTGGTCGTGCCTTTAGCCCCGCCGCCAGCTTGGGATCAATAGTTGCCTCTAGGGTAAGCGCCAATTCTCTAGGGGCGATCGCATCCCGGCTATTGGTTAAGCGGCTAATTTGCCAGGGGGTTGGCCGGTCAAGGTCAATTACCAATCGCTCACCCCAAGCTTGACGACCGAGGCGTAACCCCGTGATCCGAGCTGCTGGGGTATTAATTTGCAACAGATTGCCCTGAGCCTGGATTTGCCAGTTGAACTGCTGGGCTAGGGAGTTAATTTCTAAGTACCGATAAATGCCCCTAGCCCCCAGCCGAGCAGATAGCGGGATTTGCTGGTCAGAGAACCAGTCAACGGGCTGTTGGCTGGGGTTATTACTGTTGGCTAAATTCAGGCCAAACCGGGACATCAGACCGACATCACTAATTCCGGTCACGACTTGACCGTTGCTGCCCTGCCACTGCCCCCAGCCGACGGCATAGTTGCGACCGTTTAAGGTGAGTTGCGTTCCCTGCATCAACTGCGGGCTGGGCAAGTTTGGCTGTGCCGCCGGCGGGCTGGGCAATGGCGGCGGTATTGCTCCGTCCTCTGGCTGAGCAGAGGCCAAAGGCAGGAGTAGATAGCTCAGTCCAACCGAAAGGCAACAGGTCAACCAAGAGCGAATTTGTCTAGAACGGGGCATCGGGTCAGTCATTGCGTTCAATCTCAACCGGGATTAATTCTGGCTTAAAGGGGCGCTCCAGTAAATTCGCGATCGCCTGTTTAGGGGTGCGCTGCCCGGAGACAACGGCAGCAACTTCCTGAGTAATGGGTAAATCAAGGGCTTGCTGTTGGGCGTACTGAGCCAAAACGACTGACGTATTAACCCCTTCAGCCGTGCCGACTAATTCTGATAGAACTTGGTGAATCGGCTTGCCCTGAGCTAATTGCCAGCCCACCTGATAGTTGCGGCTGAGGGGGCTGGTGCAGGTGGCCAGTAAATCTCCCAAGCCGGACAGTCCATAGAAGGTCGAAACTTGCCCTCCCCAGTGACTGCCGATCCGCACCATTTCAACCAAGCCACGGGTAATCAGAGCAGAGCGAGCATTCACCCCTAACCCTAGCCCATCATTGACCCCGCAGGCGATCGCCATCACATTTTTGACGACCCCGCCCAGCTCAACCCCGCGCAGATCAGGGTTGGTGTAAACCCGAAACGAAGGCGTGGCAAAGATGGCCTGGATCTGAGCAGTCACACGAGGTTCACCCGCCACAACTGTCGCAGCCGGGAGTTTTTGAGCAATTTCCACCGACAGGTTCGGCCCGGACAGAACGGTGACAGCGGCTGGAGGCAGGAACGACTGCCAAATTTGAGCAGCGGTCTGCGTGGTGCGTGGCTCTAAACCTTTGCTGGCACTGACGACAATCACTTCTGCTGGCAGCGGCAACTTGGCGAGCTGCTCTGCCACAGACCGGACGGCTTTAATCGGCAGAGCAGCCACAATAACCCGCAGGTTGGCAATCGGCAGATCTGCTAGGTCACCCTGCGATCGCTGCCAACCGACAACTTGATTTCCCGACTGACGCATCAGGTCAAACAGGGCTTGTCCCCAGGCACCCAGACCCAAAACTGCAATCACTTCCTGGTCTAACATTTAAGGCTGGCCATCCCAAAATTTGCCCTCATTGAGCAGCGCAAACGTTGATCTGAGCTGCTAATCCCCGCCGCTCATCCGCAAAGGCTATTGGGGAGAGGTTGAATTTGGCGCACCATTCGCAGGCGCAACCTGCAACTGCTGCTGCTGGCGATTCCGAAACGCGGCGGCTTCAGAGTTAATATTCTCCTGCTGATCGGCTGAGATTTCGGACGGCGATCGCGGATCTGCATTTTGCAGTCGATTGATCAGATTCATCATTGAGTTCATACCACCACTGGTTGACTCAGAAGTGCCAAAGACATTGCCCAAGTCGTCAGAAGAGCGATTTTGCTGCCAGTTTTGCAGTGACTCAGAAGAGGTCGCAGATTGGGCCAGCAAAGTTTGAGGGGCAAGTAAGGCGATCATGCCTACGATTCCTAGCCCACCGAAGAGATTCCGCAGATCAGAGATGTTCAACTTCATCATGGCAGTAAAGGGGTGAATTGACAGGTAAATTGAGTGATCTAGCTCAAAGCCAGCCCAAGCGAAAAACAGTATGCTATTTGCCAGCAGATGATTCAGGCATGAACGATACTTACGGTACTCGTAAGCATTCTCACCTTCATCCAACAACAGTCTAACTTTATGAGTAATGTCAGCGTCAATCTGATTGACCGCAGCCAGAATTTATTAAGTATTTATACTGGGTGTCGAAGGGATTTCTGATCACGAGTTAATAACCGCCCCTTAAATGGGAACTTATAAGCTTATAAAGCACACAGGTTGACCACCCATGCAGTCAGACTTCCTACCTATGATCCCTGCTGAAAACAGCTCCAATTTGATTCAAGAGTACGAGCTAGCCTGTCCGACCCACAGGCAAATCGAAGACTCGCCACGGGGGTTGGAAGTGACTCGTTTTCAGAGCCACTTTACAGGCGGTATGGAGCTGTATGCCAATGTAGAGCGGGTTACTGACTATCTAGATGCCCATCGCGGCTGGTTTTGTCGTTGCGCTCAGCCAATGCAGGTGGAACCGATTGGGGAGAATGGCTATGTGTTAACGATTGGTCGGTTTGGCTCCTTTGGCTATGAAGTCGAGCCTAAAATTGGTCTAGATTTACTGCCTCAAGAGGCTGGGGTCTACAGAATTCAAACGATAACGCTACCGGAACAAGACAGCCAAGGCTATCAGGTTGATTTTCAAGCTGCAATGCATTTGGTTGAGCAAGATTTAGCAGCGAACAGTGAGCCAGCTCGGCTGGGAATTCAGCACTGCACCCATGTCGGTTGGCAGCTTGATTTGGGGGTGCTAATTCATTTTCCGCGGTTTATCCACCGCTTGCCGCAAGCGTTGATTCAGCGTACGGGCGATCGCCTATTGAGCCAAATTGTTAAACAAGTTTCCAACTGTCTAACCGCCAAAGTTCAGGATGATTTTCACGCCACGCTCGGTTTGTCCGTGCCAAAGCGGTGGCGAAGACCGCACCTTCACACTGATTGAATTTACACTGATCGAAAAATAAAAAAATTATTTGTTGACCCTAACGCTACAGCACCAAGGATTGCACTAACAGCTTGGCTCTCTGAGTGATCCCCGCCCAGTTTTCAGTTTTAATCAAGTCTGGGGGAAATAGGTCGCTGGCAAGTCCAACCCCAATCGCACCCGCTTCCACAAAGGCGCGGGCATTGGCCAATGTGACTCCTCCAGTTGGGATGAGAGGAATCCCTGCTAAAGGCGCTTGGAGGGCTTGTAGGTACTGGCACCCGCCCATCGACTGAATCGGGAAAACTTTAACGCTGCTGGCGCCCGCTTGCCAGGCCGCGATGATTTCGGTTGGCGATAGGCAACCTGGCACGACGGGGACTTGACGATCGCAGGCAAATTTGACCAAATCGAGCTGGAAATGAGGACTAAATAAAAAGCTAGCTCCAGCGGCGATCGCCTGCTGCATTTGGTCGCAGTCGAGCAAGGTACCGGCCCCAATTTGGCATTCTGGCAAGTCTTGGCGGAGTTGAGCAATTAATTCGGCTGGGCGATCGCTGGTCCAGGTGATTTCAATTAAGCGGATTCCACCAGCGGCGATCGCTTGGGCAATCTGCCGCCCCAAGTCTAGGTTTGGCGATCGGATGACGGCGATCGCTCGGTGCTGCCGCAGTAAATTTAACCAAGCTTGTCGATAGCTAAAATTTGCGCTCACGCTACCTTTATCCTCAAGATTCAATCAACGGGGACAGTTCAGGCCATAAAATTATGCAAGTTGATCACTGGTTTATTCAATTCAACCGGACTCCCTGTGGTAAATCTTCTACCCTCTAGCTTGAGACAAATATGCTTGACCTGACTGGAAAAAATGCCCTTGTGACTGGGATTGCCAACAATCGCTCGATCGCCTGGGGCATTGCTCAACAACTCCATCAAGCAGGGGCCAACCTGGGAGTAACGTTTTTGCCCGATGAGCGGGGTCGCTATGAACAAAAAGTGCGAGAACTTGTAGAACCTCTCGCCCCTAGCTTGTTTTTGCCCTGTGATGTGCAGCAGCCGGAGCAAGTTACGGCTACTTTTAATACAGTTCAAGAAAAATGGGGCAAGCTAGATGTTTTGATTCACTGCCTCGCTTTTGCCAGCAAAGAAGACCTTGGCGGCGATTTCAGCCGCGTCTCTGTGGATGGGTTTAACCTGGCTCTAGATGTGAGCGCCTATTCTCTGGTTAGTCTCTGTGCTGCGGCTAAACCGTTAATGACAGACGGAGGCAGCGTTGTCACCCTCACCTACTTGGGCGGAGCGCGAGTTGTGCCGAACTACAATGTGATGGGCATTGCCAAAGCGGCTCTAGAAATGAATGTCCGCTACTTAGCCGCAGAACTAGGCGCACAGAATGTGCGGGTGAATGGGATTTCAGCCGGGCCGATTCGCACCCTAGCTTCTTCTGCCGTCGGTGGCATTTTAGACATGATTCACCATGTTGAAGCAGTGGCTCCCCTCAAGCGCACCGTTACTCAGACGGAAGTCGGCAACGCAGCGGCGTTTCTGTGCAGCGACCTGGCCAGCGGGATCACGGGTCAAATTCTCTACGTTGATTCAGGCTATTCGATCATGGGCATGTAAGGTTCATCTGAGGCAATTGAAGGTATGAAGCAGACTCTTTGGTTGATCAAGGTTTAACCTTATCCTTCTTAGCGGATCTATTCTGAGCGTTAACCCTGACCGTTGCATGATAGATGGCCCAGGATTTGGGGTCTTCTGCGAACCGGCAATACTGGTCAACGTCTGCCCGACTTGCTTCTCCTGTGGCAATGTAATGCTCTGCCAGTTGGAGCGTAGACAGCTTCATCACATTGGCAATGCCTGAACCACCAGGCGCTAAATGGGCATCATTTTCGACATCAATTGGCTGCAATCCACGGCTTTGCAGAATTGAAGGCAATTTGATGCCTAGGGCATAATCCATGCCTCGGTTAGCAAACATTTGCCCAATGGCTCGATTAACGCGATCGACAGCTTGGCAAGCTGCTGCTTCACCGGAGATCGCTCTAGCCGCAGAAAAATCAGGCTCTTCTAGCACCAGCCATCCACCCGGCTTCAGGAACTCTAACATTCGCGATAGCGCCACCTGAAAATCTGCCAGATGGATCAGCACATAGCGGGCGTGCACCAAGTCAAAGGCAGCTTCTGCCAGCGGCAGATCTCGGATATCAGCTTCTAGAATTTCTAGGTTGGGCAGGTCAATCTGGCTCAGAAAACGAGTGTTTAAATCAACGGCTACAACCTGACCGGCTGCACCGACCACCCCTGCCATCCACTCAGCAATTGACCCTGCCCCCGCCCCAACTTCCAGACATCGCCAGTTTGTGGTGATGCCGATGGCTTGGATGCGCCTTCGGCTGGCGGGATCGCAGACTTGTTCGATCGCTCGCAATCGCTCTAACTCCTTAAGGTGCTGTGAGTCCGTAAAAATATAGTCGGACATCGATCAACCTCTGCTTAGTTAGCGTTTAGTCAGCAACCGTCTATTAATCAAGAATTGAGCAGATTTCTTCCGCTGTAGTGAACAGAGCATGCCCATTTGTTTACAGCCCTGATTAACCGCGCCTTTGCCCAAAAGTTGGAATGTGCTGGTGGGCACACAAGCGTCTACCGTTGCTTAGCGCGATCGACGTAGGCTGTTGGTTCTAATACCCATACTGCATAGGCTTTTGGAGTCTTGGTAATCACAGCTTCATCTCCCTTGTCAATTAGCTTGGCCAGTAGATCTAGGGCTTTATCTCGGTCTTTGACAGCCTTAAAAAAACTATGAAATTTACCATCTACGACAACCGCAGGCAGGCGATCGAGCATATCAGGCACTCGGATGTGGCAGCTATGATACTGTCCAGGCTGCAAAAACAGCTTGCGACCAGAAGCAGAATTTTGATTGAAGATGGGGGAGTAAACGGAGGATTGCATCGGTTGACCTCATAATGACTGGGAGATATGTCTTGGCTAACCGCTAAGCCTCACGAATCTCTGTTTAGGCTTAGTTTTCACCTTACTATTACAATATGTAAATATTGTCTTAATTTGTACCGTGTTTTTACGGATTTTTGCGCCATTAAATCAAAATTCTTGATGTTAGCCGCTTTAAGATCGCTGACATGATTTTTGGAGTTTCGCCGGAAACCGTGAACATGAGGGCTTCCCGGTAAATCCGCTGGGCAGGATGATTCAGATCGTTGGCAGCTCCTCCCACAATGGTAACGGCAGCATGGGCAGATCGAACCGCCAAGTCAATGCTCCATGCCCGCAATTGTAATTGCTGCTTAAACAAGTCTGGATCTGAGACTGTTTGCTGCTGCGATCGCCAAATCTGCTGGCGACAGTCTTCAACTTCCTGGCTTAGCTTGCTCAGCGCCTCAGCAATGAAATCCAAAGGTTTCTGCTGAAGGTAATGGGCGATCGCATCCAGGCTAGCCCCAGCGCAACCCAAAGTTAACCAGGTCGATTTCAGCACATTTTGGCGATCGTTGTGGTCAATCCAACCGGCTGGCTGGAGGTCAACCAGATCAGGATCGGCTACCAGCCAGCCCTCTAGCTGGGCCCTAACCGTTTGAGTCGAGGTCATCGTGGCTAGGCGAAATGGTGGACTAATCCGAATCGTTCCCCCGGCTGCTTGTTGAGCATTGGCCAAGGGAATCCGCCCGAACACAGCCTGTCCCTCTGGCAAGACCGCCGCCGCGATCGCCGCTTCAAAGCAGCCTGCCCCAGTCAACCAGGGAATCTGGCCGGTCAGCTCGTAGCCATCTTTTACGGGCAGAGCCTGCAATAAGGGTGAGCCGGGGCGGCGCAGATGGGAAAACCCCACTCCCCAAAATACTTCTCCCTGACTCAACCGAGGCAAGTAGGTTTTTTGAAGAGCTGCATTTTTACTTTTGAGCAACATGGCGATCGCGCTTTGGGCTTGAACTTGCAAAAAAGCCAGTGCCCCAGAGTGGCGAGTAATTTGTTCCTGTACCAGGCTAAATGCTGTATTTGAGACAGCTAAACCATCCCACTGGGCGGGAACTCGCAGCCCAAAAACACCCAGTTGTGCTAACCCTGCCATAGCTGTAGCCAGAGCATAGGGATCAGCATCGAGGGAATTGGCTTGGGGGACGATCGTGGTTTTTAGCCAGGTCTGGATGCGATCCAACACAGCCTGTTCCTCGATCGCAATCAGCATTGGATTATCCTAGATTTTTGTAATCAGAGCGGTCTTAGCTTGGGTCAGATTGCTCAAAGATATAGCTTGTGGGCGCTAGATCGGTAGGTCGGCGCGGGGATTAAAGGATTCGACCTGACGCAGCTTATCGTAGAGTTCTCGCTCTGAGCCACTGGGGTCTCTGGGCACTTCGATCCGAATTTCGACCAACTGATCACCTCGCCCATTTTCGGTGGGGTAGCCTTTGCCCGCTAGCCGCAAGCGTTGCCCAGACCGCACTCCTTTTGGAATTGTCATTTTTACCCAGCCATCTAGCGTCGGGGCTTCAATTTGCCCCCCCAACACCGCCTCACTGGGTGTAATGGGCAACTGACAGGCAATATCAGCCCCTTCAATCTTAAAAAAGGCGTGGGTCGAAACTTCAATTTTGAGGTACAAATCACCGCCGCCAGACCCCTGCCCCTTGAGGCGAATCCGCTGCCCTGTCACCATACCGGGGGGCATATTTACCTCTAGCGATCGCCCATCTTCTAGCCGGATCCGCTCTCGCCCACCTGTATAGGCTTTTTCCAGCGGCACCGACAGCCGAGCTTCCGCATCCCGGCGAGAGGCAGAGCGAGCTGTGTAAGCGGTTTTAGTCACCCCTGGGCGAAAAGGATCGGTTTCGTAGCGGCTGGTGCGAGGAGCTGTAGCGCGGGCAGTTTGATTTGGGGCTGAACCTGAACTAGTTTGTTTGGCGGCCCGCTTGCCTAAAAGCTGATCGAGAAAATCCTGAAAGTCGGCATACTCGCCAAAATCGACATCCTCCTCCAAAACAGTGCCATTACTGGTGCGACTGTTCCAGTTGCTGACCCCGCTCGGACGACGACTGGGGCGACTGCCTTGAAACCCGTTTTGATTCCAAAATTGACCAAATTGGTCATACTGCCCCCGCTTGACCTCGTCTGAGAGGATTTCGTAGGCTTCACCAATGTCTTTAAACCGTTCTTCAGCCGCTTTGTCGCCGGGGTTTAAATCGGGGTGGTACTTGCGGGCCAAGCGACGAAAAGACTTTTTAATCTCATCGCTAGAGGCATCTCTGGGTACATCTAAAATGTCGTAGTAGTTCCGAAAATTCTGCATGGAACCTAAATCAGGCAGTTAATAATTGAAAAATCAGTACCGAGTGATCATACACCCTACCAGTTATCATCATCGTCCCAGGAGTCCCAGACAGCGGGTTCACTGCGGCTGGGGCTGCTAGAACTGCTGGAGCGACGGCGCTTTTCGGTGGGGGAAGCGGGAGAAACTCGATCTTTAACGGCGTCAATCCCTTTCGAAACGGCCTGGGAAATGTTTGGCATCCGAAAGGCGTCTTCATCGTCTTCGTAGTCTTGATCCGCCTGATACATTTCTCGACCCAGGTCGTAGAGGGCTTCTTGGAGAGCAGCGTACTTGAGGTCAATCTGGCGATCGTCGTCTTGGGCAACGCTATCGCGCAATTCGCGAATTAGGGTTTCAATTTGGCGACGCAGGCTGCTGGCAAACTGAAAGCCAAAGATTTGGGAGGCTTCCCGCAGTTGCCGTTCGGATTGATTGATTAAATCTTGGGTTCGGTTGCGCTTGTCAATTTTTTCGCGGCGGAGGCGATCGCTGTCGCCATACTCTTCTGCCTCGTGCAAGATCCGCTCAATCTCTGACTCTGAGAGCGTTGAGGCCCCTTGAATCGTAATGCTCTGCTCCCGACCCGTATAGCGATCAAGAGCCGTCACTTGCAAAATCCCATTCGCATCAATGTCAAACGAAACCTGAATTTGGGGGGTGCCTCTAGGGGCGGGTGGAATCCCGGTCAGCTTAAACCGCCCCAGCGATTTATTATGCTCAGCCATCTCCCGCTCGCCTTGGAGAATATGAATTTCAACCTGGCTTTGATTGTTTTCAGCCGTTGAAAAAATATCAGATCGCCGCACCGGAATTGTTGTGTTGCGGGGAATCAGTTTTTTCATCACCCCACCGATCGTTTCTAGTCCGACCGACAGCGGGGTAACGTCTAGCAGCAGCACATCTTTCATTTCGCCCGCCAGAATCCCGGCCTGAATCGCTGCTCCCACAGCCACTACTTCATCTGGGTTGACATTTTGGCTTGGCTCTAGCCCCGTCAATTCCCGCACCAGCGCTTGCACGAGTGGAATCCGAGTCGAGCCACCCACCAGCACCACGGCATCAAGTTGACTCGGCTTGAGTTTGGCATCGCGGATCGCCTGCTGCAACGGTTTGCGGAGGCGTTCAATCAGCCCCGCACAAAGTCGTTCAAATTCGGCCCGACTCAGTTCTACGTCCAAATGCTTAGGGCCTTCAGCATTTGCCGCAATAAAAGGCAGGCTAATGTTAGTAACGTCCAGCCCCGAAAGCTCAATTTTGGCTCTTTCCGCCGCTTCGGTTAGGCGTTGCAGGGACTGGCGCTCGCGGCGCAGGTCAACTTCTTCTTGCTCTAAAAACTGCTCAGCTAACCAATCCACAATTAGCTTGTCAAAGTCGTTGCCCCCCAGTTGGGTATCACCGCTGGTCGAGCGGACTTCAAACACGCCATCCCCAACGTCTAAAACCGAGACATCAAACGTACCGCCGCCGAGGTCAAACACCAGCACGGTTTGCTCTTCTTTGCGATCAAGCCCATAGGCCAGAGAAGCCGCTGTCGGTTCGTTTAAAATCCGCTTCACTTCTAAGCCAGCAATTCGCCCCGCATCGCGGGTGGCCTGTCGCTGCGAGTCATTGAAGTAGGCGGGGACGGTAATTACCGCTCCGGTGACGGGTTTGCCTAAATAGCGACTGGCTTCATCGGCCAGCTTGCGCAGCACCATTGCCGAAATTTCTTCTGGAACAAATTCTTTTTCCAGGCGGGGGCATTTGACCTTAATGCTGCCATTATCATCTCGCCGGATCGTGTAGGGCACTCGCTTCGAGTCTGAGCTGAGTTCGCTATATTTACGCCCAATAAACCGCTTGACGGCATAAAAGGTATTTTGAGGATTCATGACGGCTTGGCGACGAGCGAGTTGACCGACTAGGCGCTGTCCTTCCTTGTCAAAAGCCACCACAGAGGGAGTGGTTCGAGAACCTTCAGCATTGGCAATGACAACCGGCTTACCGCCCTCCATGACCGCTACCACTGAATTGGTTGTCCCTAGGTCAATGCCGACGATTTTGCCCATCTAGTTTGCTGCTCCTCTCGTGTGCTCAAAATGTAGTTATCGTAATTGACTCGCATTCATTCTATCCTGTTGCCCCGACTTGAGGCTCGGCAGGGGCATTGAGTGTCTTAGAAGGGTCTGCCAAGCAGCCCTCACGTGATCTGATTTAGCCAGTTTTCTAAGTCTGTCTTGGTCTGGAAATCCAGCAGAACTTCTGCCAATCTCTCTAATTGAGGCAGGGAGAGTTGGCCAATCTGCGATCGCTCTGGTAAAGGGCCAAATCGCCGCTCAAGCTGCCGCAGAATTAGCGATCGGGTTGCCTGCTGTGAACCTTCTTCCCGTCCTTCCTCTCGTCCCTGCTCTCGTCCTTCCTCTAATGCTTCCTGATAAACACGGGTTTGCTTTAATTCAGCGCTCAAATCACTCATCCCTAGCATGGCGGCAATCTCCTGACGACTGTAGTTCGGAAACTTATAAACCAAGATTGTTTCAACTAGCTCCATTATCACCTCAGCCCTAATGCGAAGCGTTGATGGACGTAGACGAGCCTGCTCTAGTAGCCGTTTGGCTTGACCAGTTGCCTGTTGAGGAGTCTGCGTAAAATGGCGAATCTGTTTTCACTAGCAGTACGCAGATTGAGGCAGGCTAGTTTTACGCCAGCTTGAAAATCATTAGCCGACTGACTTTATTTTTATTGCTGGAGAAATAAGCTCCTGTAACACTTTGTAAAGGTATAATTGGGTACATGATTTGCCTGAATTTTAGGCAAATTAAAACCTCTAGACGTAAATTGAGGGCATTTCATGCGTGTAGCGATCGCTGGCGGCGGACTAGCAGGCTTAGCCTGTGCCAAGTACCTGGTGGATGCCGGGCATACACCGATTGTCTTGGAAAGTCGAGATGTGCTGGGGGGTTTAGTGGCCGCCTGGAAAGACGAAGAAGGCGACTGGTATGAAACTGGGCTGCACGCCTTTTTTGGCGCTTACCCGAACATGCTGCAACTGTTCAAAGAGCTAGGGATTGAAGACCGCTTGCAGTGGAAGCAGCACACGCTAATTTTTAATCAACCGGATAAGTCAGGGCGACTGTCTCGGTTTGACGTGCCAGATATTCCGGCTCCGTTTAACGTGATCATGTCGATTCTGCGGAATAATGATCTGCTGACCTGGAAGCAGAAGATTCGGTTTGCGATCGGTCTGCTGCCAGCGGTGGTGCGGGGGCAGAAATACGTGGAAGACATGGACAAATACACGATGACCGAGTGGCTGCGCCGCCAAGGCGTAGACGAAGGGGTCAACACCGATATTTTTATTGCCGCCTCTAAAGCCCTTACCTTTATTAATCCAGACGAAGTTTCTTCGACCATTCTGCTGACGGCGCTGAATCGGTTTTTGCAAGAGCGCTATGGGTCTAAGATTGCCTTTTTAGATGGTTCACCGACCGAGCGGCTGTGCCAACCGATCGCTGACTACATTACGGAGCGGGGCGGCGAAGTGCGCTTGAATGCACCGATCAAAGAAATTGTCCTGAATCCAGATCGCAGCGTTCAGCATTTTCTGATTCGGGGCGAGCAACAAACGGAAGCGTTGACAGCAGATGCTTACGTTTCGGCCATGTCGGTGGATATTGTTAAGCTGCTGCTGCCGGAGGTCTGGAAATCAATCCCTTTCTTCCAAAAATTAGAAGGGCTAGAGGGAGTGCCGGTAATTAATCTCCACCTCTGGTTCGATCGCAAGCTGACAGACGTTGACCATCTGCTGTTTTCGCGCTCGGATTTGCTGAGCGTCTACGCTGATATGAGCAACACCTGTCGCGAATACGCCAACCCTGAGCGTTCGATGTTAGAACTCGTGTTAGCACCCGCCAAAGATTGGATTGGTCGATCGGATGCCGACATTATTGCGGCCACAATGAAAGAGCTAGAGTGGCTATTCCCGCAGCATTTGAGTGGGGACAATCCTGCTAAACTGCTCAAATATAAAGTCGTGAAAACTCCCCGCTCTGTCTATACCGCAACTCCCGGCCGCCAAAACTATCGCCCCGATCAGGTGACACCGATCGCTAATTTTTATCTGTCCGGCAGCTATACCATGCAACGATACCTTGGCAGTATGGAAGGAGCAGTACTTTCTGGTAAGCTTACAGCGCAGGCAATTGCATCAGCCAATCTACCAGCCGATGCTGCTGCTCCAGATTTGACTCCTCGATCGCTGCCCCTGTCTCCGTCAACTACGAATGCTGCAACTGCCTGAAAACGACCTAAAGACGCTAGCTTCTTCGTCAGAAGCCTA
Organism: Aphanocapsa sp. GSE-SYN-MK-11-07L; assembly: GCA_019359715.1. Lineage (GTDB taxonomy): Bacteria > Cyanobacteriota > Cyanobacteriia > Thermosynechococcales > Thermosynechococcaceae > JAHHGS01. The sequence continues at coordinate 36,538 of JAHHGS010000087.1, forward strand.
CGAGCTTTGTCGTCAGATCACAGCACATTACGCCAAGACTTTTTATCTAGCCACCTTGCTAATGCCAGAAGCAAAGCGGCGGGCAATTTGGGCCATTTACGTTTGGTGTCGGCGAACGGATGAATTGGTCGATGGCCCCCAAGCCGCCGACACAACCCTCGAAACCCTGGATGCTTGGGAAGAACGCCTAGAGCGAATTTTTGTTGGTCGGCCCGATGACTCAGCCGATGTGGCACTGGTCGATACGATCGCTCGGTTTCCGCTCGAAATTCAGCCTTTCCGAGACATGGTGGCGGGGCAGCGGATGGATTTATACCGCAGTCGCTACGATACGTTTGAAGAGTTACATCTCTACTGTTATCGAGTGGCGGGTACAGTGGGGCTAATGTCAGAGGCAATTATGGGCTTAGAGCCCTTTTGCGATCGCCTGCGGGCCCCTTGGACAAATCTCTACAACAATCAAAAGAATCCCAGAGAACAGGCGATCTCGCTGGGCGTCGCCAAACAGTTAACCAATATTCTGCGAGATGTGGGGGAAGATGCCCGCCGGGGGCGAATTTACTTGCCGTTGGAAGACCTAGCCCACTTTAACTACAGCGAAGAAGACTTATTTAAAGGCGTTGTGGATGAGCGTTGGCGGCGCTTAATGCAGTTTCAGATTGAACGAGCGCGGCAGTTTTACGCCCAAGCCGAAGCAGGGGTGCAGTTGTTAAGCCAAGATGCCCGTTGGCCGGTTTGGTCTGCTTTACTGCTCTATCGACAAATTTTGACTGTGATTGAAAAAAATCACTACGATGTGTTTAATCAACGGGCTTACGTGCCTAAGCTGCGCAAGTTTACCTATTTGCCACTAGCCTGGCTGCGATCGCTTTAGTGCCGTCGCCTCCGGGCGCCTTGGACAATTGCAAAGCGTCCAGGATCATTTAGCCAAGAGGCGTTTAAGCTCCAACTGCGATCTCTTCAAGCCCAAATGGGCGCAGTTTGAGTTCGCGGTAAAATTCGTCTTGGTGAAGTTCTACTTTGGACTGAGAACAGAGAAACAGTAGGGCCCAAAATATTCCTACCCGATCGTTTTTGAACTCCAGCAATCGCTCTAGATCTAGCCAGCCTTCCTGCGGAGAAATTTGCGGCCAGTACAGGCTGAGAAATTCTTCAATCTCAGCCGCAATTTCCACCAAATTTTCTTGGTGAGCCAGTTGAGTGATTGACTTAATCGCGGCAGTTCTACTTTGGCGCTGGACGGTGCGCGATCGCTGCCGGTGGGCAGGGTTTTCCACCGTCGCCGCAATTTTCTCCAAGTGGCTAATCAACTCTTTGAGGGTGACGCGACGCCGTTGCAGCGGGGGAGCAGCAGACCGCCGCTGCAGCAGGCGCTCCAAATTTGCCGGTAGCGCCCTGCGCTCGGCCAAATCAACCGGGAAGTCGTCTAGACTGTCAAAGTCTTGATCGGGTTCAGCCACTTCTAGCCCCAACAGGCTATCGGATTTGAGCAGCACCAGCATGGAAGCATAGAGAAAAACCTGCCCCGAATGGGACAAATCTTGTTGGTTTTTTTGAGCCAATTCACTCAAACAGCGGTCAAAGACATCGACAACTTGGACATCCCAAGGATCAATTTCTCCTCGCTCTGCCATCTCAGAGAGGAGGGCGATCGCAGTCTGGGCAAAAGAAGCATCCATGAGCACCCGCAGTTGAGAGCGTTTATTGTCAATATTCGGTCAATCAGAGAGTTATTCAATTGAGGCACTGGGCAACAGTCGTTGTTGTTCTAATTCTGCCTTAAAGCGTTCGATGTCTTCTTGGAGAGACTCAATTTGGGCCTCTTTTTCTTCCACTTCCGGCTGCGCATACAACATGCGTTGCACCTTGATCCAGACACTAAACACCCAAGCCAGAACTGCCCCGATCCCCATGGCGACAATTAGCTCAATGCAAAGGGGGGCGGAAATGTTTGCCCCTTCAAACACTTTAATGCTGACTATCTCAGTGTTCTGAATCCCGAATAGCACCAGCGCTAGGGAAATCACAAAGATCATTACAAAATTAAGTTGTCGCATCAGTTATCTCCACAGTCTTACCGATACTTTTACGCCAGAGTTTGAACGGCGAGGATGAACTCAATCAACTCCATCCTACTTAACCCCAAAGCTTACAGCGGTTTTTCTTAAGCTTCAACTGTTACAGAAAATCTTTATGACGTGAGCAAAGGGTCAGTTTGGGTAAAGCTTCTCACCCCAGTTATCTTAAACGACTCAAACTTTAAGGGCCGGCAAAAATAGCATCTTCAATGTCTTGGCGGCTGAGAGAATATTTAAAAGAGCGCTGAATCTTGCTATTGGCTGGTTCAGCCAATTGATAGCGAACCGTTAAATCCTCAATATCTAGGCAAATTTCAGCTTGCCAAGTTGGACGCTCGACCCGCCACAGATGTAGGTCAGAGCTATCCCGCTCACAGCCGTGATTTTGCAACCACTGTTCAATGTCTGGTAACGGATGATTGTAGAGCGGAGTTTCTGGTGAGGGGAGAGAGGCGTGACTCATAGGAGGGGTGAGCGCGAAAGAGTGTGGAACGTTGATTTAATTTAGGATCTGGCTGGGCAGGAGAAGATGCAGTCTTTTGATCTCGAGCCTCCTTGGCTGATGAGGTTGAAACAATCGGTTCAGAAACAGCAGGCTGAGGATGCAGAGAGTCCAGCAGAGGAAGTCCGGCTTTAAGCGCAAGTTCGCCTCGACTTAACCCAACCAGAATCGCTAACAGCAGGCAGCCAACCAAGGTCAGACCGAGCAGAAACAGGGCAAATACTTCTCCGGGCGACAAGGGGCGATCTCTGGCATCAAGATAAGCCGACGACTTGCGCCAAGGGCTGTACTGATTGCCTAGGGACGGAGCAGGCTGAACAACTGGAATTTTGGAAAAGCCAATTTTGCGATCGTACTGTAAGCGACGTTCTGGACTGGTGAGAGTTGCATAGGCTTCGTTGAGCCGATGAAAATGCTCCTTGGCGATCGCGATCGGTAAAACCGTCGTATCAGGATGATAGAGCTTGCTTTTTTCCCGATAGGCCTGACGAATTTCGCGCACAGACGAGCCTGGGGTTAAATCCAGCAGGGCGTAGTAAGTCGGAGAGGAAACAGCCTGATCGCCAGACAGCCAATCTTTTTTTGGTTCTGAGGGATCCTCAAACACAAAGCCGATCCGCAATATACTCTGCTAGACATTCTAGTATCGGTCAGATCGATTGTGCCCGTCTGAGTTTTTTTGAACCAGCGCCTACTTGACCAAATCGAAGATCTTAAACATCGGCAGGTACATCGCCACCAAGATTGAACCCACCATTGCTCCCAGGACAGCAATCATAATTGGCTCCATAACGCTAGTTAGGGATTTGACCGCCTGCTCAACTTCATCTTCATAAAAGTCAGCTACTTTCATCAGCATTTTGTCGAGTTCCCCCGTTTCTTCGCCAATGTTAATCATCTGGGTCGCCATGACCGGAAACACCTTTTCTTTTTGCAGGGCCAGGCTGAGCATGCCCCCGCCCTGCACTTCCTTGCGAGCCTCGTCGATCGCATTAGAAATCACCTGATTACCAGCGGTTTCGCTGACAATTTCCAGAGAACTCAAAATTGGCACCCCAGACCGAGACAGCGAACCAAAGGTGCGGCAAAAACGGGCTACGGCCGTTTTTTCCACCAAGTCGCCAAACAAAGGCAAATTCAGCAGCAGCCGATCAATGTTGACCCGTCCAGACGTCGTTTTGTAGTACATCCTGATCGAGAAGACGAGGGCAACAAAGAAGCCAATCAGCAGGACAAGGTTAAGGGGGGTGCGCAGAAACTTACTCAAGTCCACCATCATCTGCGTAAAAGCAGGCAGGTCGCCCCCCAGTTGTTTGAAGATGCCATCAAAGACTGGGATCAAAAAGATCACCATCCCCAAAAAGATAATCACGGCTAAACTGCCGACTGTCACTGGGTAAGCCATGGCAGATTTGATTTGGTTACTCAGTCTGGCTTGGTCTTCCAGCAATTTTGAGAGGCGGTTGAGGACTTCATCCAGCACCCCACCCGTCTCACCGGCCTGAATCATCGCCACGTAGAGGTCGTCGAAGGCTTCTGGATGGGATTTCATCGAATCCGAGAGGGAGTTGCCCTGCTGGACGTCGTTGTTGACGGCTAACAAAATCTTTTTCAGTTTTGGGTTACTGCATTGCTCAGCCATCACCCCTAGCCCTCTAACCAAAGCCACACCAGCATTGACCAAGGCAGCAAACTGGCGAGAAAAAATTGCTCTGTCCTTAACCGTGATTTTTTGCAGAAACCCTAGGTCAATGTCGGTTTTTAGACCGACTGCCTGAGTTTCTTTGATTTCTAAGATGTAGAGTCCCTGATTTTGCAGCGTGCTGCGGGCCTCTCGCGGCGAGGTCGCTACCACCTTCTGCGTTTTGGCTTTTCCTTGGGCATCGCGGGCACGAGCAAGATAAGTAGGCATAACTTCAGAATCTCAACCAGTTAAATGTAAAATTCGCAGGGCAAAACTCAGAGAACTTACGCAATCTCTACGAAGAAAGTAGGAACTTTCAATTATCATCAGTCAATATTGACTCATAAAATAATCTGCATTTGCGTAAATCCTACCCTAGACCTATGGACAAGTCATCTAGGGTGGCTCTCAGCCTTATCGACCTGCCATTGAGGTTGCTCCCTGAACGCCCCCAATCAAACGCTGCAACTCATCAGGGCGAGATGTTTTAGACATTGCCACTTCAAAAGAAATCGCTCCTCCCTTGTAGAGGTCAGCCAGAACTTTCTCCAGGGTTTGCATGCCCAATTTGCCGCCCGTTTGAATCGCCGAATAAATTTGAGAGGTTTTGCCTTCCCGGATCAGGTTGGCGATCGCTGGCGTCACCACCATTGTTTCTTGGGCCATGATCCGCCCAAACTCGCCCGGTTTCGGGTTTTTTCTAGGAGCCAGAGTTTGGCTAAACACGGCGACCAGGGAGTTAGATAACTGAACCCGAATCTGCATTTGCTGCTCTGGCGGGAACACATCCACCATCCGGTCAATGGTTTGGGCCGCCGAGCTGGTGTGCAGGGTACCAAACACCAAGTGACCGGTTTCCGCCGCTGTGATCGCAAGCTGAATCGTTTCTAGATCCCGCATTTCGCCGACCAGAATGATATCTGGGTCTTCCCGCAGCGCGGCTCGGAGGGCATTGGCAAAACTCTTGGTGTCTTCCCCGACTTGGCGCTGGTGAACCAAACTCTTGACGGGTTCGTAGACAAACTCGATCGGGTCTTCAACTGTTAAGATATGCTCTGCTCTGGTGCGGTTGATCAGGTCAATCATCGCTGCCAAGGTCGTGGTTTTGCCCGATCCGGTCGGCCCAGTCACCAAAATCAAACCCCGGGGCTTCTCTGACATTTCCCGCACGACATTCGGTAAGCCCAACTGTTCAAAGGCGGGAATCTTAGAACTCAAAGCCCGTAAGCAAGCCGCATAAGTGCCCCGATCCTTATAAACATTCACCCGGAAGCGGGCTAGCCCGCGCACGCCGTAGGAGCAGTCTAACTCCCAATTTTGCTCTAGATTTTTGCGCTGAGTATTGTTCAACATGCTGAAGATCAGCCGCTGACATTGCTCTGGCGTTAGCGGCTCATACTCAGTCGGAGTCAAGTGGCCACTGATCCGAATATAGGGAGGTAGTCCAGCCGAAATATGCAGGTCAGACCCCCCGGTTGCCACCACTTGTTCCATCAGATCTTCAATCATCAAATCCATTGCTAGTGCTCCTTCTGATTTAGGGAATAGATATAAAGACAAAAAAGTCAAAAAATACCAAGCAGGCTAGTCGTGGAAACGCGGAGTCATACAGTAAGGGCAATCAAGCCACTCTTGCTGGAGAATGGCTGCGCAAACCCGGCAACTGAGCGAACTCTTCCGCTTGGCTTTCATTTCTGCGGCCAGGCCGGTATCTGTAAAGGTGACGCGCTCGACTTCATCTAAAGTTGTCAACCCTTGTCGGACTAAGTTGAGGCTGTAGGCTAGTAGCGTTTTCATGCCTTCTTCCACAGCGACTTCTTTAATCCGTTCCGTCGGAGCACCCTCGGTAATTAAGGTTTGCAAGCGTTCTGTGACTTGCATAATTTCATAAACCCCACAGCGACCTTTATAGCCGACACCGTTGCAGTTAGGACACATCGACTGCCCAGACAGGCGGGCGGTCTGCATTTCTTCCGGGGTTAGAGAATTGGCCTTATAAAAGGTGAGATCCAGCTCAGACGAAGCCGACAGACCAAACCGTCCGAGTTCTTCCACGGTTGGCCGATAGGGAATCCGACAGGTGTTGCAAACCCGGCGAACCAGCCGCTGGGCCACGACCCCAATTAAGGAGGCAGAAACCATGAACGATTCCACTTCCATTTCAGACAGGCGGGCGATCGCGCTGGCCGCATCATTGGTGTGCAGCGTCGTTAACACTAAGTGTCCGATCAGAGCGGCTTCAATCGCAGTTTTGGCCGTTTCGCGGTCTCTGGTTTCACCAACCAGAATCACATCCGGGTCTTGGCGCAGAAAGGCGCGCAGAATGTTAGAAAAATCCATCCCTTTTTCCCGGATCACCTGCACCTGCGTCAGCCCTGGCAAGGTGTACTCGATCGGGTCTTCAGCCGTACTGATGTTTTTGCCCGGATCGTTACACTCAGCCAGAGCAGAGTACAGCGTGGTGGTTTTACCAGAGCCGGTTGGCCCCGTCACCAAAATCAACCCAAACGGCCGGCTGACCCAACTCCTGACCATTTCCAGACTCTCAGGGTCACTAATCAGCTTGTCTAAGCCCAACTGAGTGGTTGAGTTATCCAAAATCCGTAAAACCATCTTTTCGCCGTAGCGGCTGGGCAGCGTGCTGACCCGAAAGTCAATCTTGCGCCCTTGGAAGATTTTGCGAATCCGACCATCTTGGGGCGATCGCCGCTCTGCAATATCCAAATCGGCCAGAATCTTAAATCGAGAAATTACGGCTGGAATAATTTTCTTCGGCAGAGGGTCAAAGGCCTGGCGCAGCACCCCGTCTTTGCGGAAGCGAATCCGCAGATAGTCTTCCTGCGGCTCTAAGTGAATATCAGAAACTCCCTCTTGGAGGGCTTTGGCCAGCACTTTGTTCGCCAAGGCAATCACCGGCGCATCTTCTGCCCCTTGGACGGCGGTTGCCAGATCGATTTCCTCTTCGCCCGGCGCATCATCAAGAACGCCGATCGCTTCTAGGTCATCCCCTAGATCAACGTTGACATCTTGGGCCACCACCAGCTCTTGTTTTCTAACCTGCTCATCCAGATACTTAGCGATCAACTGTTGATAGTCTTCTAGGGTGATCACCATCCGCCGCAGACTCAGGTTTTGCGGGCGGAGGATGCGCCCTAGCTCATCCAGGGCTTTGAGGTTATCGGGGTCAACCATCGCCACCAGAATTGAGTTTGGCTCGGCGGTGCGGTTAATCGTCAGTGGCACAAGCTGGTAGGTGCGACAAATATCAATCCTGATTAAAGTGCCAATTAATTCGTGAATTTGATCGGTGGGAATCTGGTTCAATTCCGGGTCAAGCGAGTCAACCCCGTAAATCACCTTTAGTTCAAATAATTGCTGCTTTTTGTACTGCCGCAGCATTTCTGGCGGCAAGGTCTTCCCGGTCAGACCTTCTAGAATCTCGGTCAGAGGGCGTCCGCTTCTGCGACTCTCCAGCGCAGCTTCCCGCATCTGGTCTGAATTAACGTAACCCGTCTGAATCAGCTTGTTGCCAAAGGGAGAAAAGCTCTGCCGGGTGATGAGGGCACGGCGTTGAGAAGGAGAGTTGACCATGATTGCCAATACTTGAAACGTTAAATGGAAACTAAACTCTGGTACTAAACATATAGGATTCCCAACAACCCAAAAATCTGTTCAGTCTGAGCGAAATTTCTTGATCAATGCTCTCAGACTACTTCAGTTTGAGTCAGTTTAGGAGCAACTGCTGCCGGTAACGGTGCCCTGCTATCAGCCCAGCCTAAATGCTTTGTCGTTAGCGATCGGGCTTAGGGCAGTGCCTAATCACTCCCGGTTTGACAGAAGGCTTCCGTCCGCAGGCAAGCTAGTATAAGAGAGTTAAAACACGCTAAGATTTAGTCTTCCAGCGCCAAAATATAGCGATCGCTGATGATTCCTCGCTATTTGTCAGAGAATATTTGTTAAGTTGCATTCGTTAACTAGCATTCAAGCATCATGATTCAGGAAGAGCCATCTGTAGAAAATTACACTGCTGCCAGCACCGATCAACAGGGGGATTTGGAGCAAAGCACTGTTGATCAGAATGCTGCGGACTTAGGGGCAGAAGCAGTCAATCAACCCGACATCGGCAAGGCTGAAGAGACCGAAATTGCGGTCAAGCAACCTGTGGCTGAAGCCGAAGCTGTCGAGGCACCGGCAGAAGAAGACCTAGAGCAGGCGTTGGCTCAACTGGCGGAAGAAGCAGAGTCACTGCGGAGTCAGTATGATGAGCGGACGAATCAGTACGTCAGGCTGGTGGCTGATTTTGACAATTTCCGTAAACGAACCCAAAAAGAAAAAGAAGACCTAGAACAGCAGGTCAAGCGCAGTACCTTAGGTGAACTGCTGCCCGTCATTGATAGTTTTGAGCGAGCCAGGTCTCAGCTCAAACCCCAGAGCGAGGCAGAGGCGAATGTTCACATGAGCTATCAAGGCATTTATAAGCAGCTTGTTGACTGCTTAAAGCGAATTGGAGTAGCGCCAATGCGCTCTGAAGGGAAGCCTTTTGACCCTAACCTGCACGAAGCCGTGATGCGAGAGCAAACCGACGAGCATCCAGAAGGGACAGTCATTGAGGAAATGGTGCGGGGATATCTGCTCGGCGACCTTGTCCTGCGGCATGCCCTGGTCAAAGTTGCTGCTGCTCCTGAAGCCGTGGTAATCTCGGAGGAAAATTCATCAGAGTAACTTAAGTTAACGCTTATGGGTAACTCGCAACTCACTGCCTAACCGTTTGATATGAGGTGTTTCTAGCTTGATTTGTTCGTTAACAACATCTACCCGACTGAAATTTTTAGTAGTCTGTTGATAGTCTTCGGTGCATTTTGCGGCATTCTAAACTTGGATATAGCTTGATGCCTTGAGTTGCTACTCTTTTCACACTTACACCGCTAACTATGGGAAAGGTCATTGGCATTGATTTAGGCACAACCAATAGTTGCGTTGCCGTTTTGGAAGGGGGCAAGCCGGTTGTGATTCCCAATGCAGAGGGGGGGAGAACAACACCCAGTATTGTTGGCTTTGGCAAATCTGGCGATCGCCTGGCCGGTCAACTGGCCAAGCGACAGGCTGTGACCAATGCTGAAAACACCGTCTTTAGCATTAAACGCTTTATTGGTCGCCGCTGGCAGGAAACCGAAGAAGAGCGATCGCGGGTGCCTTACAATTGCATTCGCGGCCGAGACGACACGGTGGATGTGCAAATTCGCGATCGCACCCATACGCCGCAGGAAATTTCGGCCATGATCTTGCAGAAACTTAAGCAAGACGCTGAAAGCTACTTAGGGGAAGTGATTAATCAAGCGGTAATTACCGTTCCAGCTTACTTCAGTGATGCCCAGCGCCAAGCCACCAAAGATGCCGGCACGATCGCCGGGCTAGAGGTGCTGCGGATTATTAACGAGCCAACCGCAGCGGCCCTTTCCTATGGGATCGACAAACAGGCGCAGGATCAAACTGTCTTGGTTTTTGATCTGGGTGGTGGAACCTTCGATGTCTCGATTTTGCAGCTGGGCGATGGCGTTTTTGAGGTTAGATCAACAGCGGGAAACAATCATCTGGGCGGCGACAACTTTGATGAGTGCATTCTGCGCTGGCTCTTAGAGTCTTTCCAATCGCGAGAAAGAATTGACCTCTCCCAAGACAAGATGGCCCTACAGCGGCTGCGGGAAGCCGCCGAAAAGGCCAAGGTTGAGCTTTCTAGCACAATTAGCACCACGATCAATTTGCCGTTTATCACGGCAGATGAGACTGGGCCCAAGCACTTAGAAACGGAGTTAACTCGGGCTCAGTTTGAGGAACTGGTTGGGCATTTGGTCAGTGCCACCGTTGAGCCAATGAATCAAGCCCTCAAAGACGCAAACTTGAGTGTGAGTGATATTGACCGGGTGCTTTTGGTGGGAGGGTCAACCCGGATCCCAGCCGTCCAAGAGGCCATTCGCAAGTTTTGTAGCGGCAAAACTCCAGATAAATCCGTCAACCCCGACGAGTCAGTGGCATTGGGGGCAGCCATTCAAGCCGGGATTCTGAGCAAAGAAGAAAGCGTCAAAGACCTGCTGCTGCTGGATGTGACTCCCCTCTCGATGGGAATTGAAACGCTAGGCGGCGTATTCACCAAAATCATTGAGCGCAATACAACCCTGCCGACCAGCCGTTCCCAATCCTTCTCGACGGCCTCCGATGGGCAAACCGTGGTTGAGATTCAGGTGCTGCAGGGCGAACGGGCGATGGCTAAGGATAATCAGTGCCTCGCTCAATTTGAACTGACCGGAATTCCGCCCGCGCCGCGCGGAGTGCCCCAAATTGAAGTTACGTTTGACTTAGACGCGAATGGAATTTTGAACGTTTCCGCCCAGGACAAAGGCACAGGGCGACAGCAAAGCATCAAAATTACTAACCGCGGCGGCTTGAGCACGGTCGAAGTAGAGCGGATGCGCCAAGAGGCGCAAATCTATGCCCAAGTTGACCGGATGCAGCGCGAGCTAGCTGAGTTGCGAAATCAAGCCGATACGTTGCTGTACAGCTACGAATCTACGCTTAGAGACAATGCGGCTTTATTAAGTGAGGACTTGAAACAGCAAGTCAAGCTAAAAGTAGACGATGTGAGAGCAGCGATGCTAGACGGCTCGATCAGCGTCGAAGCGATGAAGCAAAAATTGGAAGCCTTGCAGAATGCGCTGTTGGCTTTGGGAACAGCGGTTTATCAACAAACAGCCCCACCGGGAGTTTTTAGCCTGCCCACTAACCCAACCTACAATCCGAGCGACACTAGCCAGTTCAGTAATAGTGATGCAACTGTCGTTAGCAGTAATAATGAAGATACAGTAATTACAGATTATGAAGCTGTTGATTGACCGCTTCAGCTTAGACTAACGACGTTTTTCTTAACGACTGCGCTTTATGGCTCGCGACTATTACGATATTCTTGGCGTTTCCCGTGATGTAGACCCGGAGAGCTTAAAGCGTGCTTACCGTCGGTTGGCGCGAAAATACCACCCTGACGTTAATAAAGAAGACGGAGCAGAAGAAAAATTCAAGGAAATCAACCTGGCTTACGAAGTCCTCTCCGAGCCAGAAGTGCGATCGCGCTACGATCGCTTTGGTGAAGCAGGCGTGAGTGGCTCTGGCGCCGGCGGGTTCCAAGACATGTCCGATATGGGCGGACTGGCCGATATCTTTGAGACTTTTTTTGGCGGCTTTGGTGGGGTTGGCGCCCAGCCGTCGCGACGGCGGAGTGGCCCCGCCCGCGGTGATGATTTGCGCTTTGACCTCAAGCTAGAGTTCCGGGAGGCCGTGTTCGGAGGCGAAAAGCAAATTCGGATCACTCACTTGGAAAACTGTGCCGTTTGCTCTGGCAGCGGTGCCAAGCCCGGCAGTCGGCCAAAGACGTGTACCACCTGCAATGGAGCAGGACAGGTGCGGCGAGCGACTCGCACCCCGTTTGGCAGCTTCACCCAGGTTTCGGTCTGCCCGACCTGCAATGGCAGTGGGCAAGTGATTGAAGACAAATGTGAGACTTGCGGCGGCGTTGGTCAATCTCAGGTGACGAAGAAACTCAAAATTTCTGTGCCAGCCGGAGTGGATACGGGTACGCGGCTGCGGGTTTCTAACGAGGGGGATGCTGGGCAACGGAATGGGCCAACCGGCGACCTCTACGTTTATCTATTTGTCCAGGACGACCCAGAATTTCGCCGCGAAGGGATTAATGTTCTGTCTGAAATTAAAATTAGCTACCTGCAAGCGATTTTGGGCAGCCGCTTAATGGTGAATACGGTAGATGGTGAGCAAGAATTAATGGTTCCGCCGGGCACGCAGCCGAATACAGTCCTGACGCTCGAAAATCACGGCGTGCCGCGTCTGGGCAACCCGGTTTCGCGGGGAGACCACTTGATTACGATTCAAATTGACATTCCGAATCGAATTACCCCAGAAGAGCGCGAACTGCTAGAGAAATTAGCCAAGATTAAAGGCGATCGGATCGGCAAAGGTGGGATTGAAGGCTTCTTGGGAGGCTTGTTTCGAGGATGATGTCTACGACCACGGCTGAGACTCCAGACGAGCAGCTTGACTTGCGGGGGACACCCTGCCCGATCAATTTTGTTCGCACCAAGTTGCGCCTAGAACAAATGTTGCCAGGGGCCTTGCTAGAGGTCTGGTTAGACCCTGGTGAGCCAGTGGAACAAGTGCCGGATAGCCTCAAGATGGCGGGCTATGTCGTTGAGCAGTTGGTTGATCGGGTTGACTTTTTTGCCCTGCAAGTCCGTCGTCCGATCGGGTGACTCAAGATTGTCCACTGAGCAAGCCGCTGTGGGGCACGGTGCTAGCAGTCCAGGCTAACTACTACCGAGTACGCCTGACCACCGATTCGGTCTGGCCGGCTGAGGAATTGCTGTGCATCCGCCGATCGCGGCTGAAAAAGATTGGCCAGCAGGTGATGGTTGGCGATCAAGTCGGGATTGAAGAACCCGACTGGGCCGGTCAGCGGGGGGCGATCGCCCAGGTCTTATCCCGCACCACCCAACTTAGCCGCCCCCCGGTGGCCAATGCGAATCAGCTTTTGCTGGTGTTTGCTTTGACGGAACCCGATCTTGACCCCTATCAGCTCAGCCGCTTTTTGGTTACGGCCGAAAGCACAGACCTAGAAGTTGCTCTTTGTCTCAGTAAGCAAGATTTGGTCGCACCGGAGCAGTGTCGATACTGGTGCGATCGGCTCCAACAATGGGGCTACAGTCCAACCTTGTTGAGTTTGCCGCTGGAGCAAGGGCTAACAATTCTGACTCAGCACTTGCAGGACAAACTGACGGTAATCTCTGGCCCCTCTGGCGTTGGTAAATCGAGCTTGATTAATCGCCTGATTCCAGCTTTAAATTTAGCCACCGGAGCCGTTTCCGATCGCGGTCGCAAAGGCCGGCACACCACGCGCCATGTTGAATTATTTGAGTTGACCAATGGGGGCTTGCTAGCAGACACCCCCGGCTTTAGCCAACCCGCCCTGCTCGGTTCAGCGGTCGAGTTGGCTGCTTGCTTTCCAGAAATTCGCCAGCGCCTCGCCCAGGCGAGCTGCCAGTTTAATAATTGCCTGCATCGGGATGAGCCTGACTGCGCCGTCCGGGGAGACTGGGAGCGCTATCCTCACTATCTAGAATTTTTGGCTGAAATCCAAACCCGCGAAATTCAGCAGCAAGCAATGGGCGGGGCTGAATCTGCCCTTAAGCGTAAAACCAGCGATCGCGGTCAAACCGACTATGAGCCAAAGCTAGAACTCAAAAAATACCGCCGCTCATCCCGTCGCAGTCAGCAGCAAGATTTGCAGTCACTGGTTGATGAAGCGGGCGAAGATTAAGGCCAGATTCAGGAATTACGCTCAACCACAAGCGAATGCTGATTGCTCCTCCCGACTTCTTCTCGATCGCCGTTTACCTTTGTGATTAAGGGTGATTAAAGCACTTGTTCCTTGTTGATTTTTGGCTTTGATCCTTGATTGCTTGGCGCGATAAAGGATTGAGGCTAGGGCTAGCCCCGTAGTTCTTATGCTTGATTGATATTTTTTCTTGCAAGTTTCTCTCTGGTTAAGGCTTTGAGCGATTATCTGTCTCTAGTTGAGAGATTTCAGATCGGTAATTGAAGAAAATAGCAATCCGATCGCAAGTCACCCCCGTACTATCTGTAAATCAAGAATTCAATCCAATTCAATACGTGCTCTGTGCCTGACTCAACCTCAGATCTGAAGGTTGGGGAAACTGGGTGCGAGATCCGATCGTCCGATTGAATTCTCGCCTGTAGTTCCCTGCTCAATTCCACTAAACATTATGGAGAGATTCCGATGGCTTTATTTCTTGGCGACACCCTCGATAACCTAATCGACGGCACCCCCGACGCTGACATCATGGTTGGTGATGCTGGCAACGACACCTTAATTGCTATCGAAGGTAATGACCTGCTAGCGGGTGATGCTGGCAACGACCTAGTCGATGGTGGGCAAGGCGACGACACCCTCCTCGGTGGCGACGGTAACGATATCCTGGAGGGCGCCCAAGGCAACGACACCATGATTGGTGGAGCTGGCAAGGATATTCTGGCTTGGGATGATGGCGACGGCAGCGATCGGATGAGCGGCGGCAGTGGATACGACACAGTTGAATTCAATGGCGCTGTCGTGCAAGGCGATCAGCTAGTTCTGGAACAGCAAGGTGATCTGGCTATTTTCGACCGAGTTAATTTGGTACCAATTAAACTGACCGTCGATTCGGCGGAAAAATTTGATATTGCAGGCTTAGGCGGTAATGACCTATTGACTGTTGGCAATCTCTCCAACACCGCTGTGCAAGTGGTCAAATTCTCTGGCGGCGAAGGCAACGATACCCTTGATGGCAGCGGCACCAGCACCAAATTGGTAGCGGATGGTGGGGTTGGCGATGATGTGCTAATCGGTGGCAGCGCCAATGATTCCCTCTATGGCAATGCCGGCAATGACGACATCGAAGGGGAAAAAGGCGATGACACAATGATTGGTGGGGCCGGAGATGATACCCTCGGCTGGGACGATGGCGATGGCAGCGATCGGATTAGCGGCAATGCTGGCTATGATACCGTCGAGGTAGAAGGCTCTAATCTGAAGAGCGAAAATTTTGTTCTCAAGCAGCAAGGCAATCTGGCCATTTTTGACCGGACTAATCTTGGCCCCTTCACATTAACCGTAGACTCGGCGGAAAAATTTGATGTCGAAGGCTTAGGCAGTAACGACGTATTCACCGTCAACAACCTGTCGAACACCAGTGTGCAAGAAGTTTTCTTTGATGGCGGTGCTGGTAACGATGCCTTGATTGGCACTCGTACCCACACCCGACTGCAAGCTGATGGTGGCAGCGGAGATGATCTACTGATTGGTGGTAGCGCCAATGATTACCTCTACGGTAATGACGGTAACGATCGGATCAAAGGCGGCAATGGTGACGATATCTTGATCGGTGGAACCGATAGCGACAGCTATGTCTTCAATTCAGGTGTTGCCTTTAATGCAGCCCTCGGTGTTGACACCATCCAAGGCTTTGAAAATTCTGGCTCTAGCTTTGACAAAATCGTACTCGATAAATCGACCTTCACCTTCTTGAACAGTGGGGCCGGCAGCGGGTTTAGCGTCGCGAATGAATTTACCACCGTCGCCAGTGATGCCGCCGCCGGTATCACCAGTGCCAAGATTATCTACAACTCTGCCAACGGCAACTTGTTCTACGACACCAATGGCGGAACGGCTGGATTTGGGGCTGGCGGTCAATTTGCCACCCTTGACCCTGCCGTCAGTTTGGCAGCATCCGACTTCGTTGTTCAAGCCTAGGTCGGTTGCCCAGCAATCCATCACCGTCGGTTTGGTGTGTTTTCCCCGGTTGAGTTTCAGCAAACGGGTTCAGGATCTAGACATCAAGTTTATTCTGAACCCATCTCTTCGAAAGGCAATGCGGCCTCAGCCAACGTTGAGAAGTGTGTAGCCTAGCGATTTGTTGACAGTTGAACCCTTAACATAAATTTGAAGACATGCTCCTACCGGTGATCGTTAGGAGCTTTCTGATCTAAAGAGGTTATGCCTGATCAACCTGAAATTGAGTCGAACGCTTCAGACGCCGCCTTAGTGCAGCGGCTGCGATCTGGTCAACAAGAAGCGTTTGAAATCCTTTACGATCGCTATAGTCGGCTCGTTTTTAGCACTGTCCTGCGGGTGCTCAATCAGGTTCAAGAAGCAGAGGATGTGACCCAGGACGTGTTTGTTAACCTCTGGAAAAAAGATATTTACAATCCCAATCGGGGGTCACTGAGCAGTTTTCTGTGTTTATTAGCCCGCTCTCGCGCCCTTGACAAGCTGCGATCGCGCAGCAGCAGCCAAAAGTCTTTGGATCGCTGGCAAAGCATCCTTTCCCCAGAGGCGCCTCAACCCACCCCGTTTGAACACGCCAACTTGCAAGAGCGGCAAGGATTTGTCAAGGAAGCGATGAACCAATTACCCGATGCCCAACGTCAAGTTTTAGAGATGGTGTACTACACAGGGTTGAGCCAGAGTGAAATTTCTAACCAACTGGAGGTGCCTTTGGGCACAGTCAAAACGCGATCGCGGCAGGGCTTGCTGAAGCTGAGTCAACTCTTAAAAACTGTCTTGGAATAATATTGTTTAATTGGCGATTTCGGTTCCCTCTTAGCCGTTGTCCCCGATGTGAAATCTATGAGCAACTCTCCTTCTATTGACGAACCGATGGATTTGGTGGAAGCCCTCACCGCTGGCTATGTCCTAGATGACCTTAGCCCAGAGGAAGCAGCCCAATTTGAGCAACTGCTGCGCCAGCAGCCAGAATTGAACAGCAACGTTGCTTTTTTGCAAGAGGCGTTAGCGACTGTCCCCTACGATCTGCCCCAAGTTGCGCCACCGCCCCGACTGCGCCATCAGATTCTGCAAGCAATTCAGACCCCTGAGCCGCAACCAGTCCCAGCCAGCCAACCACCAGAGGTGATTGCTCTAGCGGGCCACCAAAGACGCATCACTTGGGGCTGGCTAGCGGGAGGAATTGCGGCCCTGGTGGCGATCGCGGCCGGGCTAGACAATTTGCGTCTGCGCGAGTCGCTTCAGATGGCTGAGCGAGGGAATGCCGAAAAGACCGAGAGTCTAGCTCAAATTCTTCAGCACCCAAACAGCAAACTGGTGTCGCTCAAGGGCAGTGACTCAGGCACCGGCACGCTGTTGTTTACTCCCGGCAAATGGCAAGAAGTCGTGCTATCGCTGCAAGACTTGCCGCCGCTCCCCCCGGCAGAAGTGTATCGGCTCTGGCTGACCCTGAGCGATGGTGCGGTTTTGCCCTGCGGCGAATTCACCACTGATCTTCAAGGCAAGGTGTTTATTCGACTCAATCCGCCGCAAACTCCCCCCAAAGGCAATAAGGCTAAGGGGATGTTTGTTACTAAAGCGCCAGTCGGTTCACCGTTAGAACCGACCGGCACCAAAATTTTGTCAGGGACGATTTAGAGCAAAGGTGAAGGAATCTTTCTTGGCTTTCTGCCTTTGCTCTAAATATTGCTTTAAGGCATTGGCTTGGCTAGATCACCAACCCGCAAGTTGACTCCCTTGGTTACTTTACCCAAGGCGGACTTGGCATCCACCTCCGTTAACACCATTTGCCCGATCGGTTGAGTCATGGTACGCAGGACGGCTCCTGTACTGGGGTCTTTTACCTGCTTGATGACTCGCTCAATCGAGACTTTCATGCCGACTTGAAAGCCATCCCCGCTGCCTTTATTGATCGTAACTAAGTTACCCGTCACGTCTGCAACTAGGGCATTGACAGCGGGGATAGCCGCTGGCAGAGAGTCGATCTTAGGAGCAGCCGCCACAATTTGAGCGCTCAAATTGTCAACCGCTTCGCTGGCAGCGGCGCTCAATAACTTGTCCAGCTTGTTTGAACTGGTGCCGCCACCTGTGCCAAGCACAAATACTTTACTGTCGTTCTGGTCTAACTGACCTTCACCCTGGGCAACGGCTAGAATTTCAGCCGTGCTGGTGCTGACCAGCCTGGCAGTCAACTGAACGGTTGCCTTGGACTTTTTACTGTCAACATTGACGCCAAAGAAGCCCAGAGAGCCACCGGAATCTTTTTCTTCCACGTTGTACTGGGTGATCGAGCCAATGACCACCACATCAACCCCCAGAATCTTGCCGATCTGGGCAGCGGTGGCTGGGTCAACTCGCCCAGAAGCTCCCAGGTTTTGCTCCTGGAGAATTTGGTCAATCCGGCTGCGCTCAATCACGCTGTAGGTGCCATTTTGAACCAGCTTATTCGTCAGTAAGTCACTGACGCCCTTTGAGGGAGCATAGCCGCCGTAGGTCATACCAGTGCTGGCATAATCAAAGTCTAGAACGGCAATTCGGCGTTTGGCTGTGGGGGTTTGGGCTTGGGCGACTTGGCCAGCAGTCAAACTAAAACTCTCGATGCAGGGAATCGCTGTACCGATTAGCAATAGGGTTGTGGTACTCAGGGAAATAAATCGCAGAACTAAAGATGTTTTCACTCTAAATGTCGATCGCGGAGGGACGTATCCATATTATGAGAACTGGGAAATTGATCCAAATTTTCAGAGCTGAAAATCTATTTCAGGCACACTATGTTTTTTCTGTCTAAGTTTTTACCGTTATTTTTGTACCCTCTGGGGTTAGCCTGCCTATTGCTGGCAGTGGCGATCGCTAGTCTGGCTAAACGTCCTCAGCGGGCCAAGCTCTGTTTAGGAATGAGTCTCGGCCTACTCGTGTTTGGCGGGAACTCACTGTTTGCCCAAGGGCTGCTGTGGACTTTAGAAGGGCAAAATATTCCGGCTGGCTCGCTACCACAGGCGGCGGCGATTGTTGTCTTGGGTGGAGCTACATATTCAGCCGATCCGCCCCGACCGTGGGTGGAACTCACAGAAGCTGGCGATCGCGTCCTCTATGGAGCCAAACTTTTCCGGGAAGATAAAGCCCCACTGGTGATTCTGAGCGGTGGACGAGTGCCAATGTTGGGCGGGGGCAACCCAGAAGCAGCAGACATGGCCAACCTGATGATGACAATGGGTGTTCCCGCCTATGCGATTCGACAGGACGATTTCTCGTTGAACACCTACGAGAACGCTGTCAATGTGCAGAAAATTTTGCAAACAGAAAATATTTACGGGCCAATTTTGCTCGTCACATCAGCCTTTCACATGCCCCGTTCCCTAGCCATTTTTCACCACTTGGGCATTAACGCGATCGCCGCTCCCAGTGACTTTCGAGGCAACTTTACAGAGGATAATCCAGGCCTGCCCAGTCTACTTCTGAGTATCGTGCCCCAAGCCAATGCCCTAGACAAAACAACCCTTGCCCTCAAAGAGTACATCGGTTTAGTCATTTATCGCCTCAAGGGTTGGCTTTAGTGGATTACTCTATTTGCAACGTTTTTGCTTCACTCTCTAAAAAGGCACACCTAATTTAGAACACTTTAGGTTTGCGGTTCTGCCTCCTGCTCGGTCACAGCGGCAAACATTTGGCGGAGAGATTGGCGGTTGGCAATGTTTAAATAGCGCTGCTGTTGAGTTTGCCAAGTTTGCCATTGCTCAACCTGTCGGTGTTCAACAAGTTGCTTCAAGCTGGGTAAATCTTGGTCTAGTTCCGTATCTAAACTTTTGACTAACCAAGTGTTAAGAACGCGATTGTCTTGCAGATGACCCAAGAGGTCTTGTAAGGTGCCGAACTCTCGCAGTTGTTCCGCGTAGTCAGGCCCATAGAAATCGCTGAACAATTCAGCCTGGTAGCGAACTCGTTTGACCTGCTTGCGGAGGTCGTGCAGGGCTGGATTCTGGAGATACTGATCGAGAGAGTTTAGCGCTTGCGGATCACTCAGCGCAAAAGTGGGTTCGCCCGCTTGCCAACTGACTCCCACCTGCCAGCCCGGATGCAGCAAGAAGGTGCTGACCAACGGCAAGAGTAAATCTGGAGCCACTAACCGAATTGGCAAATTTGCCAGCGGCTGATACACAGGCTGATCTAACCAGTCATGACAAGCACTCAGCCAGCGTTGATAGCGATCGCCGCCCAAAATCTGCTCCGCTTTTTCCATTTCCTGGCTGCGCTGCTTGGCTAGCTTTTTAATTGCTTTGTCAAGCTGCTGTTGTTCGGCTACTGGCAGATCAGGGTAATAGTCGGTCTTAAAGGCATCTCGCAGTACATCTAAGTCTCTTACCTCACCCAAGGGACGGGCGATTGCCCCCACCTGCTTAACGCTGATCGGCTTGGGTAAGACAACAAAATCGGTAAACACTTGCAGGGCAGTCCGTAATCGCCGCAAGCCCACCCGCATTTGATGAATCGCCTCTGAGTCTCGACTGGTCGTGACATCATCAGCGTGCTTGGTCACTTTATGAAAGTGCTTGGCGATCGCCCCATGAGCACAGTCAGCCAGCGTTTCCATCTTTGAATCCTCTTGGTAGTTAGCCGATAGATAGCAGATTGGCTGGCATTATTGCCAGCTTCATCCGTATTCTTAATCGTAATTACACCCTGCCTGGCAACAAACCTGTCCAAAAGCTGAAATTTGAGTCCAAAAAGAAAGATGCCACTGAGCTAAACCAAACTGTTTAGACAAAGTGTATTGATGACTCAACTCTATGCTATTTCAGTCTGAGAGCAATTATCAAAAATCGAAAAGACTTGTGAAGAAGGTTTCCGGTCGCAACTTATGAAATTGACCTGGCGATTTGCCGGATTTTGCTCCTACATAGTCTGATTTTGTTCTATGGCGGTGTGCCGTTGATCTACATGGGAGATGAACTGGGGCTATCCAATGATTTTAGCTATCTGCAAGACCCAACCAAAGCCGACGACAGCCGCTGGATGCACCGTCCCGCCATGAATTGGGCGATCGCCGCTAGCCGTCATGACCCGACCCAGGTGGCCGGCCGAATTTACAGAGGGTTATGCAAGTTAATTAATACCCGCAAAGCTGTTCCTGCCCTGCATACACTCAGCTTGATCCAGCCCATGTGGACTGACAACAATCATGTGTTTGGGCTGGCCCGACGTAGCCCCAGAGGAAACCTAATGCTGTTTGCCAACTTCCATCAAGCTGAGCAGTCCGTCAAAGCCGATTTAATCTACTTCAGTGGTCTGAAGGGCAATGTTAATAACCTGCTGACCGGCGCAGATCTGGCGATCGCCAATGACCGAATCTATTTGCAACCCTATGAAAGCATATGGTTGATGGGGGACGGGTAAATTTATCTGGATTTGAACGTAATCGCGGCAGTCCCTACCCTCAGCGAAGCGGGGTAGGGAAGGATAGCGCCCTTCGGCTCGGACTTCGGCGTGAGCTTTCGACCTGAGCTCAAGCCGAAGGGCGCTCAGTCGAACGCTCAGGGGCCAGGCAATGACGAATTGTGCCCTTGACTGATGCGAAACGCAGTTGAGCAAAGGATTAGGTACGATGAGGAATTGCCACTAACCTTTCGGATTAGGAAGCCGTTTGATATAGTCCACGAGCATTTCAGAGACACTAACATTTCGCTCTTTAGCAATCTTTTTGGCTTTGATTTTGAGTTCTGGAGAAATCCTAATTTGGATTCGGAATTACTCCGGGTGGACGTATCCTTGCACATCAGGATGGAAAGCGCACACAACGGACGATAACGGGTCTTTAGATTTGTCCAATTTGGGGCAGATTCAGATGCGCGGCAAAGCTCGTCAGTGGGGCACGCCATCGACCTGCACGATTTTGTATCGGCACGGAAAATGGTTTGCGTCGATCACC